>NZ_JARXHW010000004.1:0-175659 GCF_031127805.1 Thalassobacterium maritimum
ACAATCGCAGCGGTTGGAGCTTTTTTTTACCGTGGTGCACACGCACAATATCCCGGAGGCGGTCATGGATCGCCTCCCAAACGCCTTCGTGTTTCAATTTTGAGAAGTAGTGGTTAAGCTCTCAGGCAGAAATACCAGTCTTTTACGTTCGAAAAAACTAATTCAGGATTTACCTTCATCCTGTTTTGCATTCTTCACCTTTATCTCGGAATCGCCATGATTCAGCCATGCCGACCTAGACAGGAGAAAGCCGAAACAAACTTATAGATCATCTATTCTTAGAAGCAGCATTACTCACTTTACGCTTGAAGTTTCGTAAACAAACCTCATTGTTACGTAACAATATAAAATTACTGATTACAATCATTTTTATGTATGTTACGCCCCCCCGTTCCCCCTCAATCAGAAAATTTAACAGCGTCAATCAATAGACATATTTCGGAAATAAATGATGCCCCAGGAATCAGAGTCAAACCTCTACGCGTAGAAGTAAAACCCCCGAACATCCAAGAGTCGCCACGGCTGGCAAGCGATGGATTTGCGCTCCTCGTGTCGATCATGCTAATGTCATTCGTGCTTCTATTGACACTAAGCATTAGCACGCTGATTCAGATAGATACACGCGCAGCGAACAATTTAACCCAAACTCAAAAAGCCCGGGCCAATGCCCTGCTAGGATTGCAAATCGCATTAGGGGAACTTCAACGTCTGGCAGGTCCGGACACGCGTGTCACTGCTCGCGCCGAAATTTTAGGTGTCTCAGAATCCAGCCCCTATCGAGCTTGGACTGGCGTCTGGGATAGTCAGGACAAAACTCCCGACGAAGCTCTTGAAGACCACAGTCAGAGACAGGCGTACCAAGCCAATCATGATGGATCCAAGCTCAGCCCTATGGGCTGGTTGCTTTCTGGGTACGACGGGATCGCTCGCGAAGAGCTCAATCCATTAAACCTGTCGATACCACACGACAAACAAATCATATTATACGCAGCAGAAGACACAACCAGCCCCCCATACGCCGTTGCTGGTAAGACTCGTATCAACAGTGATTCGAATCATTCGCGCGGTGCATATGCATGGTGGGTCGGTGACGAAGGCATCAAAGCCCGCATCAATAGCCGTGCCCCGCTGCAGGATGGCAGTATAGGAATAGAAAACATGCTGGGCCCCGCCTTTGAGCTGCCAAATCCAAAACAGAAGGAAACCCTCCTCTCAACTTGTTTAGCTTTCACCCACGGCATCCAGCACATTGGCGAGCCATGGTCTGAACTCTCTGATTCAGATCTGATAGAGCTCAACAAAGCGGCCAGTTATGGGAATATAAAAACTCTGATCGGATTCAGTTCGGAACTCGAGGAAAGTGCATTGGATGCTTACAAATATGATCTCACGCTACACTCACATGGTCTACTCAGCGATGTTCGCAAGGGTGGTTTCAAGAGAGACCTCACAATGGCTTTCGAAGAACCCGAAGTATTTGAGAGCTTCTTCGGCGTGCTCCCAACGCCACCCGAGTTTACGAATCCACACACTCAGGTCGGAGAACTCTTCAAGGGAATGATGAAATTTCCCTTGGATGAGTTGGAGGAGCCTCCCCTCGACTTTTACCTGACACGCGAAGTTCAGAGAATCAACAAACGAACGGACGTCGGCCCCAACTGGGGCATTTTGTATAACTATTACAACCTCTACAAACTCGATGGCTTGGCGACAAAAGGGGAAATGAATCCCATCCTCAGCTACCCGCGCCCCGGTGGTCCTTCCGCCGTCCCTAAAGGGCTGCCCTACCAAAAATACAGCCTGGACTCCAGCCCAGACACCCAACACACCAACAGCGCCGTCACGCCCCTTCTCGACCGCTTCCAACTTCACATACGCGTCGGCACGACAGCCGAGATGGTCGACGATGTCGAGCGATACAAGATACGCTTCTACCTCCAGCCTATGCTGGCACTGTGGAATCCCTATAACGTCAAAATCAAGCGCACCTACCCCGACATCGACCAGAATGACTTCTACCCACAATACCGCTTCTCTTTTGAAGCCGCGCCGGAACTCGTCATCTCAGGAGAGTTCGATGACGGCACAGCTTTCGAAGAAACTGTCAATGTGGCCAATGCCTACATGAAAGGAGAGGGCAACAATACCTACACCCAAGGCGTCTGGGCGGCATTGGCTCCCCCTGACCTTGATTTCATGCCCGGCGAAATTCGTATCCTATCGGCCACCGCCGAAGCCAAAGGCAACTTCCGCGAGAATGAACTGGACTACGGATGGCAGGATTCGGAAGGCTTCTTTTTCGACTGGCCGTTTGCTCATTCCCCCAAGTCCTACCGTGATAAATATGTCGCGGACAAGCCGATCACCATCCACAGCGTCATTATTAAAGAACGCAATGATGATTGGTTCGTAGGCGGATCGCGGGGCGACAAACTAAGCGGGGCCTATTGGAGCCTCAAACATGAAACGCCATCGGACCTGAATAAGAACAATGCAAATCTAGTCATACAAAATGCCTGCGCCATGTGGAAAGATCCGGTCTATGCATCGAAGCATCCGGAACTGGAGCTCTCACCGGGCACTCTGGAAGACGGCACCATCCCCCCCTTTCTTCCGAGTCATACTCTCAACTCCAATTACATCGACATCGGGACATGGCTCTTCCATTTGCGCACCACCTCCGAGCCCAACAACGGTTTACGCAACCTCGTGGATGCCAACCCACGGGCACTCTTCTCAGCTCCTCGCTGGGACGGCCCCGCCCTCCTCGCCTTGGGCGCGTATCAAGGAGGTGGCGAGGACCAGAACGGCTACCTGCCCCCCGGGTCGGTCCCCGAACCTTCCTTCGGCGACTATTCCCGCTACACTGGATTAAACGGCCCCTCGATCAGCGATGCGAGCCTGGGCCAATCCCATATCGTGCTCTTCGATGTGCCACGTTTCCCTCTAGTCTCGCTCGGACAATTTCAACATGCCAACCTTAGCCGCTATAATTTTGAGCCGGCCCACCTTGTGGGGAATTCCTATGCCAACCCAAGAATACCTCTGGAGAGTATCGTCAAAACAAGATTCGATAACACCTATGGCCTCAATCTGTTCGATACCGCATACATGGTCAACGACCGGATCTTCGACGAATACTTCTTTTCCACGGTTTCCCCGCAGATGACTGAGGCTGACTATCAAGCTTTAGCCAAAGGCGAAAAGTCACCCTATAATACCCGTCTCAAATTCCTACCTCCTACGGGAGCGACTGAATCTGGAATTCTGGACCTTGAGAATCCGAGCACTCTTGAAGCTTGGGGCGGACGCTTTATGGTCGAAGGCAGCTTCAATATTAACTCCACTTCGGTCAATGCATGGAAAGCGATATTCAGTAGCATGGATCAGGCTTTTCTTTCAATCGATGTCGACCACACCGATGCCAGCACACTCACTCTGACCGATCCAGACGGAGTCTATGTCTCTCGAACCAATCTACCCATTTTCGAAGAAGGCTATACGGCCGATGCCGACGATGAGAACGCCTTCAAGGCCTTTTTCCAAGGCTACCGCAAGTTCTCCGACAGTGAGCTGGAGGCACTCGCCCAGGCCATGGTCGAGGAAGTGAAAAGCCGCGGCCCGTTCTTATCCATGTCGGACTTCATCAACCGACGCCTAAACAGTTCAAACCCTGAACACCCAAAGCGCGGTGCGCTACAGGCGGCACTCGATCGCACGGTCAACCAAAGCATCCACCCGCAAATTGCTGCAGATGCGCGGAAGATTGAAGGCAGTATCTACACAGACACACTGTCCAGCCAACATTCCGACTCTCAAGCAAGCGCCCACAGCGGTTATGTCATGCAGGGAGACTTACTTCAACCCCTGGCACCGATTCTGAGCCCACGCTCAGATACCTTTATTATCCGCGCCTATGGCAGCTCGGAAACCATCACGGGGCACTCGCACCAAACCTGGTGTGAGGCTGTCGTGCAGCGATTCCCCGAAATGACCGGCACCGGAAACGAACTATCGCAAGAGTCGATTCAGGAATTCGCCGCACAAAGCGATGCGCTTACGAATTTAGTCAATCAACAGTTCGGACGCAAATTCCGGATCATCGCCTTCCGCTGGCTTAGTGAGGATGAATTATGAGTTTACATGCTAAAATAAACTGTAGCTATTTCGCAGTAATACTCACCTGGCTCGTGACAATCCTTGCCGCATCAGCACAAGAAGCTCCCACTTCCATCCGTCTACAATTAACGACTCTGGCATGGGAAAAACCCATAAAAGGGCTCTACTTTCAGAACGCAGGTAAAGCCGAAGAATTAAAAGCCTACAGCGGCGGTTTCAGCATGCCCTTTTCCTACGAAGGAGATGCGATCATACGTTTTTATTCGGATATCGAAATACTCGCACTCCCACTTGAAGAACGCCCGCCACCGATCGGAATCGCACAACTGGGTCCATCCTTGAAGCATGCACTCTTGATCTTTCTCCCCCATGGGGATGCATCCTATCAAATTCTAACGCATGATTTTTCTCAACAAACTTTCCCAACCAACAGCTGCCGAATCTTCAATTTTTCGGGCATGCGAGTCGTCTTTGCTTTTGGAGACAAACCCATCACCCAAGCAATCGATCCAAATGAAATCACCGTCATTGCGCAAAACGACCTGGCCGACCACAACCAAATGGTAAAGGTACAGTTGGCTCAGGAGGGACAGGAAACACTGCGCTTGGTCTATCGGTCGACTTGGAGATTCGATGATCAAGCCCGAACCTCAGTGTTTATTCTCCCCGCCCCCAATGAGCACGGTAGCGTGAAGATGCGAAAGTTCGTGCAGCGAGGACTCAGACCAAGGGAGGAAATGAACCCTTACTGACACATGCTCACCAATGTGCGGAGCGCCCCCTCTAGGATCTTCCTATACGAGCAGTGCTCAATCACTCCTCGGCAAGGCACAGGATTTCCGGACGATCAATTCACCGCGAAAAATGCGATGCGGCAGCTCAGTTATTTTATTCTTCAATTTTTCATCCACCCAGCGCGCCGCCGATGCCCCCATCTCCAGCAATGGCTGACGCATCGTAGTTAAAGAAGGGTTATAGTAGCGGCTGGATAAATAATCGTCATAACCAACCACAGAGATATCCTCAGGCACACGCAGCCCCTGCTCAATACAAGCACTAACCGCACCGTATGCCATCGAATCATTGTTGGCAAGGATTGCCGTAATTTCCGGATGACGCTCCAGCAATATAAGCGCTTGATCGTAACCGGCCTGCTCCGTCACATCGGTAGGATGATGTTCAACCAACCAGCCATCGTCGACATCCACTCCGGATTTTTCCATGGCTTTCAGAAATCCTTCCAGTCGATCACTGTTGTTTCCTTTTTCCAAGTTACCACAGAGATAGGCAATTTTCCGATGCCCTAAGCGCAGCAGGTATTCAGTCAGATCCCACGCGCCTTGAAAATTGTTACAGTCAATATAACCGATACCATCGATATCCAATCGGTGCGCAACCAGCACTGAGGGAATCCGTGCCGCAATCAAATCCCGGCCTTCTTTTTCACTGATCGGAGCGATCAACACCGCACCGTTGCAACGCTTCTTACGAAGTAGCTCAACCAATTCGCCACTCGAATCCCGCTCATCTTCCGGAGAAAAATAAAGCAGCGTCGCTTCAAAGCCACATTCCCAAGCGTAACGGGAGATTCCGGTAAAAACCAATGAATAAAAACTATCAAAAGATGGAGCGCCGGCTTCCACCACAATGGCAATGCGCGTGCCACGACGCTGAGAGTAGCTGCGTGGTTTATAACCAGAACGCTCAATCACTTTCAGCGCTTTCTGGCGTGCTTCTTCGCTGACCCCGCTTTCATTATTCAAAACCCGTGAAACTGTGGCCACTGATAAACCGGATTCTTTGGCGATAGATCGTATATTCATGACATTACTTGGATGGATGCTTTGTTCGCGCGCACGAGAGCCAGACAAAAATACTTGGTTCCGACGAAATGACGCGCATTGTTTTCGTAACTTTCCATATAATGTTTAATAACATCAATGATAAAGATGAATCCACCCTCTACAAGCTGATACAGAGGCCCTCCAGTGCCTGACTGAGGTTTAGTTCGTCGTGACCATAGTAAGCGGTGCCGTGGAATAGATAAAGACCGGTGCGCCGGAAATCGCCACAGCGGCAGTTCCCCCGCTCACGCTGGCCTCCGTATAACTCCCATCCACCCCTACGATCTTGAGGCTGGCATCCGCCGTCAAGAGCGTCGCCACTCGATTGGCTTCATCGGCGGCCCAGACGGCGGTAATGTATTGCCCGGCGGCCTGATCCAGGAACTGGTAACCATAGTTGGGGTGGCTGACACCCGCCAGCACACCATCATACTCCGCCTCGGCCAGCACCTTGGCCATGAGATAGTAGCCGTAATACGCGGGCTTGGGACTCCCATACCAATCGATGATTCCGAAGTTGTGCTCGATGCTTCCGGGGTTCGTGCCGTTGTCCTGAAAGTTGTGCCACCAGATGGCTTTTATATCCTTCGCCGCAGCGATGATGTAGGCACGAACGAGGTAGTTGCGCTGGGTCAACTCGTCCACCTTTTTCAAATAGGCGCCACCGGTATAGGTGCTCCAGCCCAGCTCGGTGAACACGATCGGCTTGTTGCCATCGCCATGACTGCTCATGAGCGCGCGCAAGGTATCGATCTTATCAAGCAGGGCTTCGGGCACCCCGGCGGTCAGCCCTGCGGGATAAGGATCGGCATATTTACAATAGGCATGCACATCCATGACATCGAAATAGGTCTTCACCTGGGCGCCATTCTGTCCGTCGGAATTGTAGAAATCTTCCAACCAGGTCAGTCCTGCGGTGTTGGTGTCACCCAATGCAGGCTCAAACAAGACGTTTCGACTGTCAGCCGCCTTCAGCGCCGCATGGTTGGAACTGATATTGGCCGCCACTGCGTGGACATCGCGGTTCGCCAGGTCCGGCTCATTATACGTGGAGAAGGACCACACGCCCCAGCTGTTATCAAAGCTCAGCTTACTCGGGTCGTTGTAAAACAGGTGGAAAGCGATGCCCCGGCGGCTGTATTGATCCATCACCACCCCATCGTGATTGAACCAGCGATTCTTCTGTATATGGCCCAGCTCTTTCAAGAGGTCCGCCTTCATCAGCATATTGCCCCACTCGTCCGGATGTTGCGTATACTGGCCTGCACCGTATGCGGGGTCATTGATATTGAACAGATGCTTGATCTTGCCGGTGGTATCGATCACCCCCGGTGTGGTCAGCACCAGCGGCGTGACATCCTCGCGCTCGACTCCGGCACTCGTCAGGGGTGTCACGGCAATGTAATAAGTGGTCTCCGGCTCCAAGGCGAAGTAGCTCGCCACTTTGCCGATCTGTGCCTTTGAACCAGGGCTTATGGTTTTAACGGGCGTCAACCCGGATACGGTGCTGAAGTCCTGCGTCTCGATGTAGATCTTGTATTGGTTCACGTCGTTGACGACATGGTTATAGTTCGACCAGTCCAAATAGAGCTTGCTGTAGTTTTTCAGCCTGGCATCGGCAGGCACTACCTCCGCCTGTGAATTCACTGGCAAGCCAATGTCATAGGGACGCGTGCCCCAAATCGCGATTTCGCCGACCGTCAGCTGCTGCGAGTCATTGGCATTGTGCATGATGATTTTAACGTAGCGTGCATTCTGTCCACTGAGTCCACCGGTCCAGGCATTGACCATCCCATTGGAGCTGCGTGGGTGGGTATTCACAGTAAACCCGAGCGAGGTATAGTCACTGCCATTGTTACTGATGAGCACTTCATAGCCGTCCATGTAGCTATTCGCGTCGGCCAATGTCCACAGGTCGATCTCCCCGAGCTCATAGACGTCTTTCAAATCAAACTGAACTCCGGCATAGTCCCCCTCGGTGCCAATGGAGCTGGTGCAGACCATTGAGACATCGGTCTGTGTATCGGAGCCGTCGGTCAAGTCCGGCAGGCCGCCCACTCCATCATTCGCGTCATCTTCGTCACTGCCGATCAAGTGACCATCGGTCACAAAAGGTTCCTTGGTCGTCCATTGATAAGTCGCACCCGTGGCGATCTGCAGCATCGATGTATTATACGTGCCGGACGAGCGCAGATGATTATCGCTCAAAAGGAAGACCGGGCCGGCTGCATCCGGTGCGCGCCCGATGATAACAATCTCGCCAATGGACGCGGTGTAGGACCAATTATCGAGATAGTCCAAGGACCGCTCCTCGATCACCACTTTGACATAGCGCCCCGTCATGGGAGAGCCGGGAGTCTGTGAAACTTGAATCATGGTATCACCACTCGGATACGGAACGATTGATGACTTCACAGTGGAATAAGATACCCCGTTGGAGCTGATATATGAGGTCACTTTCTTAATTTGAGTGCCTGCCCCGCAAAAGACCCAGGTATCCACGGTATCGACTTCACACTCGGCTCCGAGATCATACACAATGGAGATCTGCGTGACGCCGGAAGTATTGCCCAAATAAAGCATGTCTGCGGCATCGGCACTGCTGACCTTGCCGGATTTGAGCTTCACTGCGGAAGGGTCCTCACTCAGCTCATCCCCTCCGGTATAAACCGCGTCTTCATAACTGTAGCTCACCCCGCTACGTGGATTCCCATAATAGGCCAGACTGCCATAGTGCTGAAAATCCTCCTGGGACGTAAATGTATTGCCGCTCAGGATACCCGTCGGCCCTAGTGGCGGATCTTCCGGCTCGGGCTCGACTTCAACTGGCGTTCCCAGGACAACCACTTCCCCCAGCGAGACTCGAAAGGACCAGTCACCGGTATAATCCAAAGTTTGTTCCTCCACCAAAACCTTCACATAGCGCCCCAGTTTTGGAGTGCTGTTGGTCTTGCGGATCTGCAGGACTGTATCCCCGGCAGGATAGCCGGGATACACCGTCCCCATCCCGGAATAATTCACCCCGTCCTCACTCACGGAGTAAGTCACTTTCTTGATTTGTGTATCTTCACCACAGAGCGCCCAGACATCCACGGTATCCACTTCACAAATACTACCGAGATCATAGGTCAGGCTGACCACCGTCACCCCGGAGGTATTCCCCAGATAGACCATGTCATTCGCATCGGTGGACCCGATATTCCCCGCAAGCAGTTTGCTATTCGAACTATCCTCGGTCAGCTCATCACCACCTGTATAGACCGGATCCTGATAGCTGTAACTGACTCCAGCCCTCGGGTTCGCATAATGCCCGTATCCACCATACTCCTGAGAATCTTCGGTCGAAGTGAATTGATTGCCACTTAGAATGGACAGGCCTTGCGCGCCGAGAGGCCAGCAGGAAGCACAAAGCATCAATAAGCCGAATGTAGCCCGTCGGCGGAGCCGACGGATACGTGTGAGGGGGGCACCTAGCAGGTTTCGATCATTCATAGTTGGGGGTAGTTTGGGGTTCGACTGTCTCACTGTTACACTTAGAGTAACAGTGCCTGAGGTAATTGAATCGAAAGCGATAAGGGCAGTGCCTCTGAGGAGGTGCCCACGCGCACACGAAGTTCTTCTGAATGAGTGACCCACTCGCGCTGTGACCGCGAGTAATGAGCCAGTTCCTGCGGAGTCAGGCGAAAGCGCACGAGCTTGTGCTCGCCGGGCTTCAGACTCACTTTTTCAAAACCTCGCAACTCCAGCATCTGACTCGGATGCTCCGGGGAACGGCCTTCGAGATAAAGTTGAACCACTTCTTGCCCGGCTAGAGCACCGTGATTCGTCACAGTCAGAGAGAGCAGGATTTCACCGGAATCTTCAGCAGCAACCTCTCGCAAATCACTTAACTCGAATGTGGTATAGGAGAGTCCATGCCCGAAACAAAAGAGTGCTTGCTTCCCATGACTGCTGTAATCCCGGTAGCCGACCATCATTCCTTCACTGTATCGGCTGCAATCCGCCCGATAACGTTCATCGGCTTGGTGCACCTCCAGCTCTTCCAAATGGTTCGGAAAGGTGAACGGTAATTTGCCACTGGGATTTACGGTGCCAAACAGCACTTCCGCCAGTGCCTTGCCACCTTCCATGCCGGCATAGGAAGTCCAAACAATCGACTTGGCGCGAGGCGACCAGGGCATTTCAACGGCAGAGCCGCTGATCAGGCAAACCACCATCTCGGGCGCGACTTGGAGCAGATCGTCAATCAAGGCATCCTGCCCATCGGGAAGCTGTAAATCCTTTCGGTCACGCCCTTCAATATCCTGCATGTGCGACAGCCCCCCGACAAAGATAACCGCATCGGCCTCCTTCGCAATCCGCAGAGCTTCCTCACGCGTGGAGCGGCCACCCGTATTCGCGACCGCATCGACCGGACGCCGCCAGCCGAATTTCACGTAGCTCGCATTGTCGCTCATGGCAAAGCGCAACTGGATCGAAACGACCTCACCGGCTTCCAAAGACAAATTGGCACGCGCCACATGGCGGTGCGCATCACAATCCGTCTGACACAGGGTTTTCCCATTCAGCAAGAGCTCCGCCAGTCCGTCGGTCATGAAACCAAAATGATAGGTCCCCGCCTCCGGCGCCGTCAGTTCTGTTTCCCAGATAACACTGAAGTTCTGGCCGTGCACACCACCGGGCAACTGATCATGCAGGCTTTCATAGGCAGCATTCTCAGCATATTCAAAAGTCGCCTCGCCTTCAAAGTTGCGCCCCTGATGGAAATAGGCCTTCCAGCCTTTCACTCCGGAGCCTTCATCCGCCGTGTAAAGAAGCTCGGTCGGGATCGGCACCAGCCCATCTGCATCATCCGGGTATCCCTTGGCATACATCACTTCAACGGAGTCGCCCAAATACTTCCGGATTCCTTCCAACGGCGAGACTTCGTAAAGCGTCTTCACGGCAGAGCTATTGCCACCGGAGGCATGCTTGACGAGTGCGTTCTCGCCAATCACAGCAAGCTTACGAATCGCTAGCGCTTGCAACGGGAGCACCGCCGCTTCGTTCTTCATCAGAACGACCGCTTCCCGCGCAGCTTCGAGCGTCGTCAACTGGTGCGCCCGCGTATTGCGCGCCCCCGGTCGCCGCTTCGGGTCAAATGCGCCGGCCAGATACATCACTCGCAACACCCGACGGACTTTGTTGTCCAATTCAGCTTCGGCATACTTCCCGGATTGGATGCCTTCCAAAAATGCTTTGGCCAGATAGTAATCTTCAAAAGGCCGGTCCGTCCCCATCTCAATATCCAAGCCGCCGCGCACGGACTCTTCCGTGTTTTTCGCGCCCGCCCAGTCACTGATATAGGCCCCTTTGAACCCCCACTCGCCTTTGAGAATCCCATTCACCAAATAGTCGTTGTGGCAGCAGCACTGCCCGCGAAACTCGTTATACGCCCCCATGACGGTGGCGACGCCCCCTTCTTTGACTGCAGCCTCAAATCCGGGGAGATACAGCTCACGCAATACCGTCTCGTCCATCTCGACATCCGTCTCGAAGCGATTCCACTCCTGGTTGTTCGCAGCAAAATGCTTCACGCAGGCTGCCACATCTTGCGCTTGGATGGCCCGGACTGCCGGCACCACCAACTCAGCGGTCAAATAGGGATCTTCACTGTAATACTCAAAGTTTCGCCCACACAGCGGTGTCCGGATCAAATTAATCCCCGGGCCCAGAATCACGTCTTTACCACGGTGCCGCGCCTCGGCGCCTAAGACCGCACCGCAACGCGCCATCAGTTCGCGGTTCCAGGTGGCAGCCTGTGCCGTGCCACAGGGCAAGTAGCTCGCGTGGTCATCGTCCCAGCCGGCTGGCTCCCAGCGTGTTTTACTGATTTCATGGCGTACCCCATGCGGGCCATCCGACATCTCGAAGGCCGGTACGTTCAGACGCGGAACGGGGTTGGTGGCAAACTTACTGCCCGCATGACAGAGCGACACTTTCTCCTCCAGACTAAGCTGCGCCAACATGCTTTCAACAAATGTATCCACTTTCTCATAACGATTCATGGCAGAAATCGTATGGGCAGAGGGCCCACGCACCTGCAGCATCGCCTCTATCGTCACTTGCGACAAATCCCCCGCCTTCAAGTGCGCGCGTGGATCACTGGCGGCAGGACCGACCGCCAACACCGCCATCCCGGCCGCAAGCGCAGCCTCAATTCCGGCTTCCGCATCTTCAACGACGAGACAAGCCCCGGGCTCAACAGCAAGTTGCCGAGCGGCTAAAGTAAACACTTCCGGATCCGGCTTCGAACGCGTGATACAGCTGCCGTCGACCACCGCATCAAACACGGCATTCAAGCCAATCGCCTGAAGTATAAAAGCGGCGTCCTTGCTGGATGAGCCAATGCCCACTTTCACCCCCTGCGCCTTCAGTTGGTCCAGGCAGTCCATCACGCCGGGCAGGATCTCGTCGGCCTGTAATTTCGAAAGCAACTGACGGTAGATCGTATTCTGATGCTCAACCATCGCGACCTTATCGGCCTCGCTGTAGTCTCTGCTGGCATCGCCCAAAATGATCTCCAGCGTCTCCATGCAGCTGCCCCCACGCAGACACTCATTTTTCTGCCGTGAAAAAGAAAAGCCCTTCTCATCGGCCAATTGCTTCCAGGCCAAGTAGTGATACTCGTCCGTCGATACGATCACGCCATCGAGATCAAAAATAACCGCCTCTATCGAATGCTTCATAGTCAAACACGCCCTCATTCTTCTTCCTTGATCTCAATGCCCCTAGCTTTAAATGCAGCTTTATCAGTCAGAGAAACATGATCTTCGACCATACCGTTATCCAGCGGGTCATCGATACGCGCGGCGAGATCAACAAACAACTGCCTCAAGTCGATCACACCGCCGACCAGAAACCAAAACGTTGAAACGATGCCAAGAATGCCAGTGACGCATAGACTTGTAATAAAAAAGTAACTACTCCACCACTCTGAAGGCCACGGAGAGATCCAATTCCAAACAAGAACCCCCAAGAAACAAAACCCGAATTTGTATACGATTGCATAGCCAAAAACCGACCATGCAATGATTCGGTCCCCCAATGAATATTCAGGTGTGATGCCGATCAACTTCTTACATGCATTCCCCAGCGTCCACTTGAAAGGCTCTTTATACTCGTGTGCGACATCATACTCACCGCGGTGGAGCAAACGATCCAAATTATAAGGCTGACGCTGTGTCAATGCGGTTCCGATGACATACGCGGCGACGCCGCTCACCATCGACAGGAAATACAGTTCGTAAGAATTGATCGGAAATTTCACCGCATTCATCTCCCAGACAACATAAGGTTGAAACGGACTAGAAACCGTATGCAACAATCCACCAACTGGCTCCACCCAGCCCTTCAGCTCCAACCACGGATACACACGTTCAGCCCAATTCCTCTGAAGGAAAAGACCGCAAATCGACAGGCCAGAACCAAAGAACAATGAACAAAAAGCCCCGACAGTATTGCCGAATCGGCTATACAAACCAAAAATCATAATTGGTCCCGCACCTCCAAGCCAAACCGCAGTCATAATTGTGGTGAACATTATAATGTAGTCGATTTGTATAAAAAATATGGATACTACAAAAAAGAACACACAGACGCTCAACGAAGACAAGCGAAGCCAAAGAACATGTTTCTCCGGTGAGAGTGGCTCCTTTAGAAACGGAACGATAATGTCCTGAACAATCGTCGAAGATGCATTGAATACCCGGGAATCATCCGTCGAGATCAGAAGCATAATCATTAATAGGCAAAACAGTCCCAATAAACCGGTCGGCAAAAGATTCTTGAGTGCCACCGGCAACATCATCTGATGATACAAGGTCTTGAATGTCTGAAACTGTAAGTTCCCTTCCGGCGTTCCGCCCAAACTATCATAGGCGACATCCATATACACCGTGTCAATTCCATGCTCCCGGGATAGTGGCGCATCCACTCCAATCTGATGCCTTTGCACGGGGATCGACTTGATGGCACCTTGAAGTTCCTGCCGGTGTATTGCATCATCGACAACCTCCGAAGCCACTTGCTCGGATAATTCTTGGCGGATGCCATGACTGGTCGCCGCGAACTTCTCATGCGTCATTACAGCAATAACCATGACCGCCACGAGAAGAAGCATGAGTCCGGAATAAAGCGAACGCCAGGTCCCCACAATCGCCCCCATTTTCTGCTCATGTGGCGTGCGACCACAATTAGTGGTATCATTCCCAATCCAACTGGCACGATTGAGAATACTGCCCAGGATGGTCACGAAGAGAGCAAAAATATTAAAATCACGAAGCTTCTCGATATCAAAGGGATTGATAAAACTCTCACCATCGACCCGATCCATCATGACCGGACCAATCGTGTCATACCAACCAAAGTTGAGGAAAATGTATCCAGCAATCACTACGAAAATCGGGTAGCTGACAATCCCCTGAAATGCATCCGAGATGAGCAGGGAAATACGCCCCCCGGGCCAGAGCACCACCATACACATCGAAAGTGACAGCCCCACGACCAATGCGAATGTCGGTAAGTTAATGCCCCAGAGAGTCACACTATGTGGTAGACCGAGAAAATAGATGAAGAAATTGGCGGCGACCGCCGGCCCGATCGCATTGGTAATCATTTCAGAAATCGTTCGTAAGGTGGCCGCAACGATACGAAACGGACGATTGTAACGCATTTCCAGAAATTGCCCCATCGAAAGTGAGCGCGTCTCACGAAATCGATACACACAATAACCCGTCAGCCCCATGATGATGCCAACCGGAACTGTCAGGTATTCCCAGAAAGTAAGCGCGTAGCCGACCTGATATTTCGATTCAACCAAGGCCACCAAAGTGATCACGCTCAGTCCAGCCGTCAGGTCACCCGCGGTTATGACATAACGACCGGCAACGCGGCCAGCCGCCAAAAAATCAACAACACCTCTGACATATCTCCGGCTATATACAGCGATATATAGCACGAAACATACAGGCACAATTGCAATCAACCAATCGATCCAATGCATAGAATTCTTTCTCTCCTTATAAATTTATATATGCGAAACAGTCCAGAGCACTGGCAGCAGATGAACGCGTTCATTCCAGTACAGATGCAGTACGCCCGCCCAGCCGAGCCGCGCAAAATGGGGAAGGCCCGAGCAAGTGAAGAGAGGCACTACTCCGGCAACTCCTCGCCCCAGACTGCCAACTCTCCGATCACCAATTGATTCAGGACACGATCTGTATGCGCTTCATCCCAATGACTCATAAATACTTTAACGTAGCGGGCAGACACTGGGTCGGACGCGGAGATAACCACCTCAACATTCCGCCCCGCATCTTCTTTCTCCGAATCGAGCACAGCACGTTCGCCACCCCAGGTTCCAAGCGGCTCAAAAGTCTCACCATCCTGACTGACCTGAGCGATGAAAGTCGACGCACCACGACGCCCATTCGTGCGTAAGGAAGCCGAGACAGTCTCAACCGCATAGACTGCCTTCAAGTCAATCAGCACAGTGGCGCCATGACGCCCATGCCATGCACCATAAACCGCGGTATTCCCGACCCGCTCGTTATGCCCATCAAAGAGTCGCTTGGTGCCGAACTTCACGATCGCCGGATCAGTCGTCCCAAAGCCACCTCCAACATTGTCATCAACAAGATACTCCGAACTGGCCCCCGTCCAAATGACACCCGCATGGGACACTTCACTGGTGCTTCCCGGATAAGAAGCGATGCCAGTCTTTGCAGGATTGTCCGTCAATAGCTTCGCAGCAAAGCCAGACATAGGCACCAGAACACATAGAGACAGATTAATAACACGATACATATACATAGGGGTGATTGGTTGATTATTATTTTTTTCAGTACAACGACTTTGAAGCCCGACTCGATAGGCACCACTTGGACGCCGAAGAAAATTGATAGCCATCACATGAAAAGGCTCAATTGTTTCGAAACAATTTATAGTAAAACAAAAAACTACAAGACTTTTCCTACGAAAAAACAACCAGATCACACTAAAAATCACCAAATTGAGCGCATGCAGGGCAAATAAAACACCAAAACAAAGCCGGGCCACGCAAAGAAAAGCGCTAATATCGAGTTGACATGTTACGTAACTATATATCATAAAGCACGCACTTAACCCCTAAAACCCAATAATAAAAAAATGATGCACCTAGCAAAAACACATCAACCAAAGCCAGCAAACTCACTCCAAAAGGCGACACGACGAGCCATAGTCTCTTCGATACTGGCACTACCACTCACAACTTCAGCGCAACTCTACTGGGGAGACGCCAGCTACAGCGGAACCACCTCCACCGCCGCCAGTTGGTATAGCGACGCCGACGGCACGACGGTCTCCGGAACTGCTCCTAGTAGCGACGACATCACCTTCAACACTAATCCGGTAAATTCCACTGGCGGCACAGTCACCCTAGACTCAAACTTAGCAGTAAACTCCATCACCTTCAGCACCAGTGGCAACACGACAATAGAGGACGATGGCACCAGTAACCAAATAATTTCCATCGGCAGCGGCGGCATCACAATGGATGCCGGGTCGGGCATTGTCAAAATCGGCGACGGCGGAGCAAGGCAGACAAGAACAGACCTTACGGCTTCGCAAACATGGACCAACAACTCCGACAGTACACTCACGGCGAGATACATCTCACTGCAAGCGGGATCTGGGATTCAGACGCTAACCTTGAGTGCCAATGGGGCTGGCAGTATTATCACTCCCTTTAAAGTTGAAGAACACGGCAGTTCACAACTTTCGCTCATCATCGACTCGGCCGGCAGCGGGCAGGTCAGACTCAGCAGCGCCACCGGAGGGTCCGCCTTCAGCGGAGGCGCTACAGTACTCCGCGGGCACCTTCGCATCGACGGCTCCAACTCCGCTGGTAACAGCGATGTCACGCTCGGCAACACAACAGGAAGCTCCGAAGCAAAACTCACCATCAAAAACAATATTTTCACCAGTGATCTTACCGTTCAATCCGGTAGCTCCGGCACAAAGTCTCTAGACAATGCCTACACCGCCGGGGTTACGGACTACCAAGGAAACATCACACTAGATGATAACCTGACACTGAGCACACGCTCCATGACAATCTCCGGCGACATTTCGGGCGCTGGAGGTATCACAAAAACATCCGGCACCATTCTAACACTGAGTGGTAACAATAGCTTCATCGGTAACACAAGCATCGAAGCCGGGAATTTCGCACTAGATGAAAATGGCACCCTGAGCTTTCAGATTGGCGCCAACGGCAACAACAATCAGATCGATGCCACAGAAGGAGTAAATATAAGCCTCGACGGCACCTTCAACTTCGACCTAACCGGAGCGGAATTAACGGACGGGAACTCATGGACTATCGTCTCCGCCAGCTCAGTGACATACGGTGCCACATTCGACATCGTCGGCTTCACCGAAAATGCAGGTATCTGGACCAAGGATGGATTTGCCTTCTCCGAAGCGACTGGCGAGCTAGCTTACGCCGTGCCCGAACCATCCACGGCCGCGTTGATCCTGGGCTGCGCAGCCCTTACCCTCGTTAACAAACGTCGACGCACCAAGGCATAGGCTCGAGAAGAGTCTCGATCTCCAATAAGCGACCCGCACTAGCGATAGATAAAACGCTGCAAGTGATAAGAAATGCAGCCCGCTAGTCGAGGAGCTTAGACGAAAGGCAAGCGAGTCTAGCAAAACGCCAGCGAAGCGCACTCAGGGTAAAAATCCAACGACAGCCAGTCCAATCAATCTAAAACAATCGCAACAAAATGATTAGTATAATCAGAAAATTCATTAGCCTGGCGACATTAGCCACTCTCGGCTGTGTTTCCCTCCGGGGCGCAACGGAAACCTACCTGCTCAGCAATAATCTAGCAGGCTCCAAAAACACACCCAATGATTTCAGCGAGTGGCCGCAGACACTCGCCACCCAGATGCAGGCCGAATGGGTCGTCGACGGTGAGTACGCCAACGATGACGAAACTATAAAAACCGGCGGCAAGAACGCGAAAATGCTCTTTGACGGCAACACTGGTAGCAATTGGAAGAGCATCGCATTCACGAAGTGGAACAAGGGAAAGTGGGTCAGCTTGAATCTAAGTTTTGAGCAGGCCTATTTAATTCAAGCTGTCGACGTCTGGGCCATTCACGAAAAAACACGCGACTCCGAATTTGTTGAAGTCCTCTTTAGTGAAGATGGTAAGACCTACATCCCACATCAACGGACCGCGATGCCGGATGTCCCCCATGCATCCAAGAACTTCGTCAAAATTCCGGTTCGTTTGGAAGAGCCGGTGCTCGCCCGATACATGCAAGTGCGCATCGCCCGCGTAAAGAGCGCACGTCAGCAGCAAATTGCCGAGATCGCTGTCTGGGGCAGTCATCCTGAAGCAGGACAGGTCTATTTGAGCGCAACGGATCGCCCGGAGGTGACCTTCACGGTCGACAAAATTCAATCCGGTGTAGTCAATATCAACTGGAGCGAATTCAAGAAGCTGAATCCAAACGTCAAAAGCTGGAAAATCTACAGCAGCCCCCGCCCATTCAGCTCTCCGGAAGATCCGGATGTAAAGCTGATGAAAAAGCTCAACGGCGATGAGCGCCGCGCCACTCTCTACCCGCTCACCCCGGGGCAGACCTACCATTTCGCAGTCAATGCAGTCTTTGACGAAGGTGAAAACCCGAAAGTCAAATCCCAGGAATGCGCCATGCCCTTCCCCATCAGCTGCGAGACCTTTTCCGACATGGTTGCGATCAACCATTTCTGGGGCGGCGGCGGTAGCCGCCAAAAGAACCCGGACCGCGACCATACCGCCTACGAAATCGTCGCGATGGATCTGCTCCAGCAAACCGGTATTTCGCAAATTCGCTGGTGGCGAAGCGACCCCGGCGTCGTCCAAAAATTCTATGATCGGGGCATCGGCGTCTATACCTACCCTCACGGCAACACCTTGAAACAAGGCTCCGACCTGGGCATTAACGCCTTTGCCGGCCCTGGCAATGAACCGGACCTCAAAACCATACCGATTGAAAACTACGTCAATTCACTGAAGAAAGTCAGCGAAAAGCGGGACGCCATCAACCCCCATGCCGTCATCTGCGCCCCTTCCAGCGGTCTGGAAGATCATTCCATCGAATGGCTGGACAAGTTCTACGAGCTTGGCGGCAAGGACCATTTCGAGGTGCTCGACCTGCACTCCTATTGCAAGATTGCCGGCGGCCACAAGCAACCGGAGGGCTACCCGCGTGGCGCGCCGGAAGCCATGTTCGACAACATGCGCAAGATCCGGAAAGTGCTGGAAAAACACGGCGACTGGGGCAAGCCCATGATCTCAACCGAGTTTGGCTACAGCGAAGCACCGGCCAACAATCCCTCCGGAAAGATCACACCGCAGACCAAAGCCGACTATCTGGTGCGTGGCCTGATCATCCATCACGTGCTCGGCTTCAAACGCGTGTTCCTCTATTCCTTCTTCGACGAAGGCACGGACCACAATTTTACCGAACACACTTTCGGGATGATTGACTACAACCTGCAAAAGAAACCGGCCTACTATGCCGTCCAAACTCTGATGCAAACACTCGACGACGCCGTCTACGACGCGCCGGTCGAAGATCTCGAAATGCCCTCCCTGGGATACACCTTCCAACACCGCGACTCCGACACAGAAACTGTCGTCATCTGGGATGGCACCGCCGACAAAATCGCGAGCTTCAAGACAGCGGCGCCGGAAGTGCTCATGACGACATTGCTCGGCGAGCGCTACACCCTGGTGCCTGACAAACAAGGTATCGTCACCGCACCCTACGGCTCTTCAGCCGTCTACCTCAGCGCAAATAAAGCGCTGGAATACCTAGGCTCTGAAATTGCCCAAGCTGATCAGGCCCGTAGCGAATGGAGCGTACGCCCAAGCCGCGATAAGTGGATCGTCAACCAGGAACAAACAAGCCTCAATCTCCCCCTCCAGGTGGATGGTAAAGTTGAGGGTGAAGAGACCATCCGAGTGATCATCAGCGAAGCCAATGCGGGCGTCCTACTGGATGACAGCCTCATCCTCACCTCGAGCGAAGGCACTCCGGAAATCAGCTTGAAGATCGATCAACTCAAGGCCCCACTCCAGAAACTCCGGGTGCAGTTCGTTCAAAAAATCAACGGCCTATCCACCTCCAAAGAATACTTCTTCTACCTCCGACGCCTCCAGGATGCGGGCGGTGCAGTTCAATTCCCCGGATTGGAAGCACCCGTCCATGTGCTCAGCAATGAACACATGAGCGTCAGCATCGACACTGCACGCGGCGCCCGGGTCTTGGAAATTATCGACCATGACTCCCTCACGAACCAGTTGAACATGGACTATGACATCATGCCTAACTTGCCCAGTATCCCCTTTGCCTTTGGCATCTGGAGCACAGTCAATGGCAAGCTCAAGAACAGCCCCATGCAAGTGAGTGAAGCGAGCGCGGAAAAACTTGTGGTTCAGGGGACAGCCGGCGACCTAGAAGTCACCCAAACCTGGAGCCTCCAGCAATCAACCTTGGCACACCGCATCGAGGTCAGCAACCCAGGCGCAACGAGCACGAAGCTCAAGTTTGATATACACCCCGAGTATACCATCGGCGGCCATGGTGAGTCCGTCACAGACGTACTCTACTTTCCGCTGGGGCAAAGCATCGAGCGCCTCCCCTTCTGGAGTGGACTCGGTGACCACAAAACCGGCGACCTGAGCGCCAACTGGTGGGCCGCACTCGACACCGAGTCCGGACTCAGTCTGGAGCAAACGCTGGAAGCGAAAGACTGGGCACAACCACGCGTATGGTTTGGTCAAGGCAGCTATAATGTAGAGCTGAAATCCCGCCCTGGCCTAGAAATAAAAGCCGGAGCCACTTGGAAAACCCAGCTCTCGTGGACACTGAGCCATGAAAAGGACGAAGCGAGCTTCATGTCCAGGACGATCGCCCCATAAGTCAGTTGCCATCATTTCAGCCCTCCCATAGACGTAAAAGACGCAGCTATCTGAACTTATTTCGCTCTCCACTTCATTTGTAAAAGGACCTCATAACTACTGCGCGTTGCATGGGCGTAATGCTTCTACCGCTGATTTTTCGCTTCAATCCAACGGCTCATAAACTCGGTGCTGCGGTGATGGTGATGCTGTAGCATTTGCCCGATAAAATTCTGTTGCCGGCGCGACTCGCGCGACTCGATGGCCTGCCGCAAAGTTTTCACTAATTGCGGCTGCCAATGCGCGGCGCTAAAGCGTGCCTCGCAAAGCGCGCGCTCGGCGGCCTGCCGTGCCTGCCAAGCAGATGCATCGCGGTAAAGCTGCACCGCTGCAGCCACAAAAGCCTCCGGCTCGGCATGACTCCAGTCCGCCAGTGGGCCAATGCCCTCCGCGGCGATGGGAGTCATCACCGTCGGGGTGCCGCTTTGAAAGCCGTCGAAGACCTTGCCCTTGAGCCCTGCACCGTAACGTAAGGGCGCCAGATTGATGCGATATTGCGCCATCGTCTGCAAGGCGTCTTCGGCTCGACCTCGAAAGTGGAAGCCTTGCTTAGGCGCGTGCAGCTCGCCGGCATAGCGATCTCCATAAGAGCCATAGCAGTGCAGTTCGGCCTGCGGCAGCGCGGCGCGAATTTGCGGCCAAATACTTTGCTTGCACCAGCGAGCAGCATCCAAATTAGGTGGATGTAAAAAGCTACCAATTAAAATAAAATGCTGACGCGCCTCAAAGGACGCCGGCTCGGCTAAAGGGGGCACTGCAAAGGGCCAATACGCCAGCAGATCCTCAGCGATCGAAAACTCACGCTGCAAGACTTGCATCTCAAAGTCGGAAATCATCAGCGTGAGATCGGAGCGGTAAATGGAAGCGATTTCGCGCAGCGCGGTCTCGTTGTGCAATTGTGGCACGCCCGCGTGCTTGAGTGCCTCTTGGCGCGCCAGCCGTAAACAATGCAGATCACTGGTGTCCAACACCCGAAGGGCCTGCGGGCAGTGTTGCGCCACGCGCCAGCCGAATTGCTCTTCTGTCATAAAACGATCAAAGATCACCACATCAGGCGCCAGCGTTTGGACCCATGAATCAAAGCCCGCATCATTAACCGCGATCCGATGCGTCTGCACATTTAACAGCGCCAAATCGAGCGCATGCGCGCCCTGTTGCGCCGAACAGGCGAAGTGCAGCTGCCAGCCTTCCAATTGCAAGGCAGTGATGATATCGCAGGTACGGCGTCCCGCAGCGGTGGAGCTTGGCTCCGGCCACACCTTACCGATGATAAGACAATTCACAGCTCAATTAGCGAACGATCCCGCCACTACTAAGGAAAATGCCCTTAAGGTTCATTTCCAACTGGCTCGGATTCGGCGAATGGCTCATCGCATGATCCTTGGTAATCTGGCCCGCCTTGACCAAACGATAGAGGTCCTGGTTAAAGGTCTTCGAACCATTGTCTTCACTGGCTTCAATTACGGATTCAATTTTTGTAAATTCGCCCTCCATGATCACCTTACGCGCCAAGGTATCTAAGACGAAGGCTTCTGAAACCGGGAAACGACCGCCACCTTCTAGCGCAGGCAAGAGCTTCTGGGTAATTGTGGCCAAAAGGGAGGCAGCAATCTGGCGCTGCAAGGCCTCTTTACGCTCTTCGGGGAAAAACTCGAAGAGACGTTGCACAGCTTGCTGCGCACTAGAAGCGTGCAAGGTCCCAAACACTAAGTGTCCCGTTTCCGCGGCTTGCAGCGCAGTCTCAAATGTGGATTTATCACGCATTTCCCCCACCAAAATCACATCGGGATCCTGACGAAGCACAGCACGCATACCAGCGGCAAAGCTGGGACAATCAATGCCCACCTCACGCTGATTGATGATCGATTTAATATCAGTGTAGGTGTATTCGATCGGGTCTTCGAGTGTCACGATGTGTTTATCGAAGTGCATGTTAATATAATTAATCATGGCCGCGAGTGTGGAGCTCTTACCCGAACCCGTCGCCCCACATAGAATTACGATGCCGTTTTTTTCCTGGCAGAGCTTGGATAAAATACCACCGTCAATATTGAGCTCCTCAAAAGTCGGAGGATGATCACTCACATGGCGCATCACGATGCTGGGCATGCCACGCTGCAGAAAGCCATTAACACGGAAACGGCCAATATTCTCCACCCGATATGAGTAGTCCACTTGGCGATCATTGGTCCATTTGCCAAAAAACTCTTCAGGCACACTTTGCTCAATAAACTCGCGAATGTCCTCCGGCGGAACGGGGTCCATCTCCACTGATTCCAAGCGGCCACTGAGACGTAAAAAAGCAGGCTTATTGGATTTTATGTGGATATCACTGGCACCATTTTCGACAGCGAGATTTAAAAGACCGTGAATTGTTTCGAGAACTGCCATTTATTTTATCTAGTAGGGAATAATTTTTCTATTGAATATACAGAACCTTATGCACGTGCTAGAGCGAATCAGCTGTGTGCTGCCGATTTACAATATTTTTTGAAGCCTCTATGAAGACAAATCAATTCTCAGGTGTTTTTACCGCACTCGCCACTCCCATGCAATCCGGCGAGGTCGCGTATGCTGACTTAGAAAAGCTCATCGCCCACCAACTCGAAGGTGGCATCGATGGCTTAGTCTCCGTCGGCACTACGGGCGAATCGCCAACGCTCGATCACAGTGAGCATATCGAAGTGATCCAAGCCTCGGTCAAAGCAGCGGCTGGCAAGGTCCCCGTTTACGCGGGCACTGGCTCGAACTCGACCAACGAAGCAGTGATGCTCACACAAAGAGCCGACAAGGCAGGCGCCGATGGTTTCCTCGTTGTGGCTCCCTACTACAACAAGCCAAGTCAAGAGGGCTTATTTCAACACTTCAGCAAGGTTGCCGAGTGCACCGAAAAGCCGATCATCCTCTATTCAATCCCCTCGCGTTGCGGTATCGAAATCTCCGTCGACGTGACTGCACGGCTCTATGAAAAATACCCGCACGTTTGCTGCATGAAGGCTGCCGAAGGCTCTTGCGACAAGGTGACCGAATATGTGCGTGCCCTCGGTCCTGACTACGCAGTCATGAGTGGCGACGATGCACTCACCCTACCTTTTATGTCTTCGGGCGCAACAGGCGTGATCAGCGTGGCTTCCAACCTCGTCGTATCGCCACTGGTCCAAATGGTACGCGCGGCCAACAACAACGACTACGCCACGGCACGCGCCACTTTCCTCAAGTATCACCCTTTCTTTAAGGCCATCTTCACCGAGCCCAACCCGGTACCGATCAAGTATGCACTCAAGCAAGCCGGCATCATCACTTCCGACGAAGTGCGCCTGCCACTCAGCAGCATCACTGCAGAGACTTGCGCCGCACTCGACCCCATCCTGGCCGAGCTCGGCCTCGTTAACGCTTAGAATTACTACGAAATATGTCACTCAAACTACTTCTTAACGGCTCACGCGGACGCATGGGCATCGCTATTTCTGCCATCGCCGAAGCCAATAACGCTGAAATCGTATCGGCCTGCGACACTGGCGATGATCCTCGCAGCCAGATCGATGCCTGCGAAGCGATCATTGACTTCAGCTTTCACGAAGTCACAGCTGGCATCGCTGAACTCGCAGTCGAAAAGAACCTTCCACTGGTCATCGGCACCACGGGGCACACCTCCGAGGAAAAAGCCCAGATCCTAGCCACTGTCGAGGGCAAGATCCCCGTCGTCTGGGCCGGTAACTACTCCGTAGGCGTCAACACTCTCAACTACTTGACTCGCAAAGCAGCCGCCATTCTAGGCGAGCAATACGAGCCTGAAGTGCTGGAGATGCACCACCACCACAAGAAGGACGCCCCTAGCGGCACCGCAGAGCGCCTGATTGAAATTTTAAAGGATGGCTACCAAATCGCAGATGAACAAGTCGTTCACGGGCGCGAAGGTCTCGTCGGCGCACGTCCACGTAAAGAGATCGGCGTGCACGCAATACGCGGTGGTGACATCGTGGGCGAACATACCGTCTATTTCTGTGGCGACGGCGAGCGTATCGAGCTGACTCACCGCGCGACTGATCGTAAGATTTTTGCCCAAGGCGCAGTTCGCGCCGCACAATGGGCCGTCGGCAAAGCCGCTGGCGTCTATAACATGGAAGACGTGCTCGGCCTGACCGATTAATCGACTTATGATTGCACGACTCAAAGGCACCGTTCTCGAATCCACCCCGCTCTTAGTCGTTTTGGAAGCGGGCGGAGTCGGCTACGAGGTTCACATCCCCGTAACGACCGCCGAGAAGGTGCCCGCCATCGGTAAAGAGTGCAGTCTATTTATCCACAGCGTCTACCGCGAAGATAGCGCGACGCTCTACGGCTTCGCCACCCGCGATGATCGCGACTTCTACCGCCTCCTGATCGAGAAGGTATCTGGCATCGGTCCCAAAATTGGGATCAGCATGCTCAGTCGCATGTCCACAGATTTACTGCGCAGCGCGATCGCCAGTGCGGATGTAGCACTCCTGTCTAAATGCCCAGGCATTGGCAAAAAAACAGCTGAGCGCCTAGTGATTGAATTAAAAGATAAAGTCGGCCTGGTCGCCAGTAACAACAGTCCCGCAGCGGGCGAGCTCAGCGCAGCGGCCGAACCGAGCGCCTTTCAAGATGCCGTGGGCAGCTTGATGACACTGGGCTACAAGCCTGCCGACGCCGACAAACTGGTGCGCAAGGCAGTCTCCAAGCTCGACGCAAATGCCAGCACCGAGGCACTGGTCAAAGAAGCGCTGCGCTAAGCGCAAGCTCTAGTAAACATAACTGGCCGATGAAGCATCGCCAAAGGCGGGCTTGTGCAAAGCACTGACTTTTTGAGTCAAAGTATCCAGCAGCATCAAACGCGTGCTGCCGCCATTGCGTTGGGTAAAGACGAGGTGACGCCCATCGCGCAGCCACGTCGGCTCAAGTGATGAGGGACCCTTGGTCAGCCACTCGCTGCTACGTGTCTTCGCATCATAAAGCGCGATCTGAAAGCCGCCGCTGACGGTGGCCGTGAACGCAATCAAGTTATCATGCACCGGATTCCAAGTAGGCTCGGAGCAATAGCGACTAATATTGGTCGGGATACGTCGGGCCGGCCCACCCGTGCTGGAAATCTCAAACAATTGCGGTTTACCGGGAGCATCTGAGGTATAAACCAAGCGACGACCATCGGGTGACCAACTCGGGCTCGCTTCCAAGCTCTTGTTATTGGTAAGACGCCGCGCATTTTTGCCGCGACTATCCGTCACGTGAATCTCGGAATTGCCAGTGCCGGAAAGCGCCATCGCAATCTGCCGCCCATCGGGGCTGAATACAGCGCCTGTATTCAGTCCTTTGAATGTCGCAATGGGTGTTTTACGGCCGCTATTGACATCCAGCAGGTAGATATCCGGAAATCCACTCTTGAAGTAGGTGGTGTAGAGCAAGTGACGTCCATCGGGGGCCCACTTAGGCCCAGTCACCAAGGAGCGATCCCGTGTGAGAGGGCGCACACGACTAAACAGTAAGTCGCTAGTATAAATCTCTGAAATGCCACGTTGCTTCCCAACGAACGCCAGGCGTCCGGCGAAAAAACCCTTAGTTTGTAGTGTCGCCTCAACCACTAGATCACAGGCGCGCAAAACTGCATTCTGCAAATCACTACCAGCGACCGTACGGCGCAATTGCTCGGTATAGGGCTGGCCCGAGCCCACAGTCAGCAGCACCGACGAAGCGCTCGCGGGCTCGATCTTAATTTGAAAGGCCGCATTGGCGCCAGCAGTCACAATATAAGCGCCATGTAAATTAAAAGCACGACGCGCCAAATTACTAATAGTGCCATCACTACTATCAATCGCGACCGCGAGCTGCCCTTCCCCATCGCGCACCAAGTCTTGAAGCTGGATTGTTTCAGAGAATACCGATCGGGGAGCGAGCGAAATACAGAAAACTGAAAGTAATAAGAGGACTGTTAAACGCATAGGCATGAAATAGCCCGAAGCGTAGAAAAATCGCAAATGAAAATCCACTTTGTGAACAGATTTATATAAAATATGAAAATTCTACGTTTCGTGTTGAACTGCAGGCTGAGAGTTTCAATTTGCTTTATAAACAGCTATGGCAGATACAGAACACATCCAAACAGCCCTCAAAAGCGTCAAATTCCCAGGCTTCAGCCGCGACATCGTGTCTTTTGGACTCGTGCGCAACATTGAGCAAAACGACGGAGAGGTGCAAATCGGCATCGAAATCACCACAGCCGACTCGACGATACCTGAACGAATCGCAGCCGACATCAAAAGCGCGGTCGGCGCCCTGGAAGGGATCGACGACGTTAAGGTGCGGATGGAAATTTCTCAGCCAAAGCAACAACCTTCACCAGCGGGCGCGCCCGGCAACAAGCCGAACACCAGTCAAGCCATGCAAAAGGTGAAATACGCGATCGCAGTGGCCAGTGGTAAGGGCGGCGTGGGCAAATCAACTGTCACCGTTAACCTGGCATGCGCACTACAGCGACTACTGGAAGAAGAAGGCAAATCGGGCGTCGGCATCATGGACTGCGACATTTATGGCCCCTCGATTCCACTCATGCTAGGCGCAATGGGCCGTCCAGAGCTGGAAAACGATATGATTGTGCCGATTGAAAACTTCGGCGTACGCACGATGTCGATGGGGTTCCTAGTGGACGAAGACACTCCTGTAGTCTGGCGGGGCCCAATGATCATGAAGACGATCCAGCAATTTGCTCAAAACGTAAACTGGGGCGAGCTCGAGATTTTAGTCGTGGACTTGCCACCTGGCACGGGCGACGCACAGCTTTCATTGGTGCAAACCATCCCACTGGAAGGAGCTGTCATCGTCACCACACCACAGCCAGCGGCTTCGAACGTCGCCCGTCGCGGCGCACGCATGTTTGATAAAGTCAGCGTACCCTTGCTAGGCGTCGTGGAAAACATGAGTTACCTAGAAGCCCCGGATGGCTCACGTCAGAACCTATTTGGCGAAGGAGGCGGTAGCGAAACTGCCAACAGCCTCGAAACAGAGTTGCTGGGACAACTGCCGATCGATCCCAATATACGTATTGGCTGCGACAAGGGCATTCCCATCGTCATCAGCGACCCAGATTCAAAAGCCTCGCAGGAGTTTATGAAAATTGCACGGCAAGTTCTCGACAATCTAGTAAAGAAATAGAGCGCAGCCCCTTTTTTTAGCTAGCCAGCGGAGAGATTCCATGTTGATTTCAGACTTTGCCTAAGAGAGATTCTATCGAATGAGCGAGGAGAAACAAGATATGCCGAATTCAGCTTCCGATACCTGTTCTAATCATGGATTTGCACAGCGATCCACTCTTTACCAAGAGTTTCTAGCAGAGCGTGAAGAAATCCTACGTCACAAATGGCTGGAATCCGAAAAGCTGGGAAAGGACATTGGTTTCGAACGCGCCCTGCTGGACTGGATTCGCAAACATCGCCAAAACTGGCGTGGTGCGCGCAACGTAAAACTGAATAAGTAGTCAAATCACTTTTTTTTGCCAGAGTTCATTTGCTCTGGCAAAAAAAGTAACTAGCTATTGGGAGCATGAAGCGAATGATCTCCCACCTACTCACACTCTTTGTACTCAGCGTGACCGTAGCCCAAGCGCATATACGCTTGGAGCGCTTTGAATATCCGTTTCCCGTCGCCAACTTTGCCTTTGAGAGCCAAGAGCAAAGCTTGGAAATGAGCTATATGGACGTCGCCCCCGAGGGCAGCTCTAATGGCACAATACTCCTGCTACATGGCAAAAACTTCTCGGGCGCATATTTTGAAGAAACTGCCAACGCACTGCTAGAATCGGGCTATCGAGTCATCATGCCAGATCAGATAGGTTTCGGCAAATCCAGTAAGCCGAGCCATTACCAATACAGCTTCCATCAACTGGCGCAAAATACGCATGACTTACTTCAATCACTGAATGTAGAGCACGTGCAAGTGCTCGGTCACTCAATGGGGGGTATGCTCGCGACGCGCTTCGCGCTAATGTATCCGGACATGGCGACTAGCCTTACACTACTCAATCCCATTGGACTCGAAGATTGGAAGGCAAAAGGAGTGCCTTACCAGTCAATAGACGAATGGTATCAGTCCGAACTCAAAAAGACTCCCGAAAAGATCCGCGCCTATCAACTGGACTCCTACTACGATGGCAAATGGAAGAGTGCATACGACTCTGGCGTCGAGATGCTGACTCGCTTCATTCAAAGCAAAGAATACCCCGTTATGGCTTGGAACCAAGCACTCACCTACGACATGATTTACAACCAACCCGTGGTGTATGAGTTCAAGCAATTAAGCCAACACACTCTCTTAATTATTGGACAGCGCGACACCACCGCACTAGGAAAGAATAAAGTCAGCGCAGAGGTGAAAGCCACGCTCGGCAACTATCCCGAACTCGGACGCGCAGCATTGAAAGCCATCCCCAATGCCACACTGGTGGAACTCGAAGGCCTGGGGCACCTGCCACAGGTTGAAGACTTTGGCCGCTTTTTCGGTCCTTACATCGAGTTTCTGAATGCCAACTAATCAGGCGCATTGACTCTATCTGCGGATCACACGAAACTGGCCTAGATCCATCTTCAAACCAATACCAATTATGACAAAGATTAGCCGTTACCTAGATGCCGCAATACTGAAAGCCGAGTTTACTGAGTCGGACGTGCTGGAAGCAGTCAAAGCGTGCATTGAGCTCAATGCTTTTAGCGTTTGTGTGCGTCCTTGCGACATCGAGCTTGCGCAGCAACACTGCAAAGGTAGCGACACGGCAGTGTGTGTCGTGCTCGGTTTCCCACATGGCGTTCAATTGCCAGATTCCAAAGTCGATGAAGCAAAACGCTACATCGCACTCGGCGTAGACGAAATCGATATGGTCGCCAACTACGGTTGGATCCGATCCGGTAAATGGGCCGAAGTGGAAGCCGACGTCGCCGGCGTGGCGGCGCAAACTCGCGCTGCAGGCGTGCCACTCAAAGTCATTTTCGAAACCGCCCACCTCAACACTCAGCAAATTCAACAAATGGTAGAAGTCTGCATTCGTGCGGGCGCCGACTTTGTCAAAACCTCCACCGGCTTTAATGGCGAAGGTGCCAAAGTCGAGGATGTGCAAACCATGCTCGATACAGCAGCAGGCCGCATCAAGGTAAAACCTTCAGGAGGTATTCGCGACCAGGCCGACGCACAACGCTTCGTCGACATGGGTGTGCACCGCCTAGGAGTCGGTTGGACCTCTTGCCAAGCAATCTGCGAAGGGTCAGCAGCGCAATCCAACAGTGGCTACTAAAACTCAATGTTTCCACAGAAGAAGAAAAAGAAGGTCGATTATGAAGCGCTCAATTCAGCGCTGATGCGGATACCACGGATGGACGTGACAGTCGCACGCAGCCTGATCGACCTTGGCATTCGCGAGATCTACGATCTACAAGGGCGCGCGCCCGAGATCCTATTCGAGGAAGCACGCAAAAAAAACGAAAATTTGCCCGAGAATCAGATTCGCTACTTCCGTATGGCGGTGTATTATGCTGAAGCAGAAACGCCCGATGTCTCCAAATTACATCCCGACGAATGGAACTAAGGCGGCCTGCCAGCCGACCAAGCCACTATGAGTTTCCAAGAAATTGCAATTCCGCGCGAAGTGCCGCTGATGACTTTAAGTCAGTGCGTACTGTTTCCGCAGGCGATGATGCCACTCTTTATCTTTGAGCCGCGTTATCGCGAGATGCTGCAGCATGTCTTAGAAGAGGATCGTATCTTTGCAGTCGCTGCGCTGGACGAGCGCGAGGAAGATGCCGAAGTATTGGAGACCCCCTACTCGATCGCAGGCGTGGGCGTGGTGCGCGCTTGCAAGCAAAACCCCGACGGCACCTCTAACTTAATCTTACAGGGGCTGGCACGGGTCGAGCTAGAGAGCTTCGTATGCGAGGAGCCCTATCGACGAGCACGCATCCATCAGGTGCTGAGCGAAGCAGACGGCAGTGAGCAAAGTCTAGACTCCATTCAACCCACTCTACTCACACTCATGCAGACACAGATGCGGCTCGGGGCCGACATTCCGCGCGAGGTGTTGAAATTTCTATCCAGTATTAAAGAACCAGAGAATGTGCTGGACCTTGCGATCTACACGCTCTGCCCCTCAGGACGATTTAAACAAGAGCTGCTCGAAACCCGTGGCATTCTCGCCCGTTTTGAAAAATTTGAACGTGCTCTGCGCACACAAATCGAACGCCTTAAATTAGACTATCGGCTCAAAGGCGGGCTGGACGACAACAGCATCGGCAATAATTAGTGGATCGGCTTTTCAAAATAGAAACTGAGCAAGCCAGGATTCACCTCAATCTCGTCGACTTTCGCCAATGAAAGCCTTTCGTCCCCCAAGCGGGTCTCGATTTCGTGCGCGAAAGGAAAGCCGTCGACCTCCCGGTAATCTCGGTATAGAATTTGCAATTGCAACTCACCGCTCAGATCGAACTGATCGACTCGCACTACGTGAGCAGTGATGACATCCACAAAATAGTGACAAAGACCACGTTCGCGCTGCTCGACAGCGAGCACATAGACACTGCGATCATTCAAAGTGGAACGCTCCAGAAAACTGATCTCGTCATCGCCCTCTTCAAGCGCACGAAAAAGCGGACTATCAAAGCGGGCCAACACACGTAAATCACGCGTCTCTTCCTCATCGAGCTCACGGATCGTGGCCTGACCTTGGCTCTCAGAGCGCAGCCAAGCCTCCTTCCCATTATACCCCGTCACCACGCGGCTCCACTCATTCGAGAGTCGATAGCGAAAAGAATAAGGGCGCTTCTTACGCATCAGAAAATCAAAGCTCTGCCCATTCTGCTCTATCGTGCCTTCGACGCTCAACGAAGATAAGGCATCTGCATCGCGAAAACCACCATAAGCCTCCGTGTAGCGCTGCAAGATTCGCTGCAAAGCATAGCTATCGCTCTGAGCAAAGCTCCAAACCGGCAAGCAGCTAAGAAGAACTACTAGTAGAGATCGTAATGGCATGTAACATGTCATGCAGCCGGAATCTCCGAATGGCAAGCTATTCGCAACAATGACGAAGGAAAGATTGTCAGCCAGCAAAAGTGCATCAACAGTCTGCAGGATGACTCCCGAAATCATCAGTGAATGGCTCGTAAAATTTAAAATGAACGCAGGTACTGCCGACATGCTTGGCCTGCTGGGCTCTATCATTTATCTCTTAATCTTAGCTTTGCTGGCCAATTTTGTAGCGAAACGTTTCATCGCGCACATCGTGCACCCAATCATCCGAAAGACTTCGATGACTTGGGATGACTTGCTCATCCAGCACAATGTTATCGTGCGATTTTCGCATATTGTACCTGCGGCCATCATACATTTTTTCTCCCCTGCTTTATTTGATCAATCCCCTACAGTCGCGGAGTTTTTCCAACTAATCGTCAACACCTACCTAATCGTCATCATATTGTTTGTGATTGATGGTGTCTTGAATTTTGCGCGCTCCTTATGGGAGCGCGGCAAAATGGGGCGACGCTATCCCGCCAAGAGCTTTGTACAGGCCGCCAAACTGGTGATCAACTTAATCGGTTTCATCTTTATCCTCTCTTCGATTTTAGATCGATCCCCGCTGGTGCTCTTCTCCGGACTCGGGGCCATCACTGCCATCCTGCTCTTAATCTTTAAAGATGCAATTCTTGGACTAGTGGCCGGCTTTCAGCTATCGGTCAATAACATGGTAATGGTCGGCGATTGGATTGAAATGCCCGCCCGCGGGGCAGATGGCGATGTCATCGATGTTTCACTCACAACGGTCAAAGTACAAAACTGGGACAAAACCATTACCACCATTCCGACCTACGCACTAATCTCAGATTCCTTTAAAAACTGGCGTGGCATGAGCGAAGCTGGTGGTCGCCGTATCAAACGCGCGCTTCACATTGACATGCGCACTATTCAGTTCGCCGACGAGGATTTACTGGACCGCTTCAAGCGCATTCGCCTACTGCGTCCATACTTGGAGGAGAAACTGGCAGATATTCAGAAATACAACGATGACGTGGGCGAGGAACTCTCCGAGCTGATTAACGGCCGCCGCTTGACCAATGTGGGCACCTTCCGCGCCTACTGTGTGGCCTACTTGCGCAATCATCCACAGATCCATCAGGACATGACCTTGCTGGTGCGCCAATTGACTCCGAGCTCACAGGGGCTACCGCTGGAGATATACGTATTTACCAACGACATCGCCTGGGCACGCTACGAAGACATACAGGGTGATATATTTGACCACCTGTTGTCCGTAATGCCCGAATTTGGGCTAAGTGCCTATCAAGCACCCAGCGGCGCAGACCTCGAAAAAGCAGGTCTCTCACTCCAAAATAAGGAGTGAGCCCCGCTGCCCGCACGGCTTACTTCAGCCCCAATTTTTCTAGAATACGATCGAGGTCGTCATTGCCGAAATACTCGATGGTGATGCGGCCTTTCTTCGCGCTGTGCTTGAGAGCGACACGTGTATTAAAGTGCTCACCGATACGCTTCTCAAGGTCGCGAATGGCGGTTTGCTCCGCCTCGGGCAAGTGATTGCCCCCCTTTTTACCGTTCGCAGCATTGCAGTCCTTAAGACGACGCACTTGAGCTTCAGCTTCGCGCACACTCATCCCCGTCTCAATAATCCGACGCGCCAGCAACTTACGATGCTCCTCACTCTCCAGTCCTAGCAAGACCTTCGCGTGTCCGGTCGAAATCAGACGGCGGCTCAAGAAGCCTTGAATCTCCGAACCTAAAGTCAACAATCTCAAGGCATTCGCCACCGTGGCACGGCCTCGGCCCACGCGTTCCGCAGCGGCCTCTTGAGTCAAATCAAAATCGCGCACTAAGCTGGCGTAGCCGAGTGCCTCATCAATCGGGTTCAAATTTTCACGCTGCAAATTCTCAATCAAAGCAAGTGCGGCTGAAGAAGCATCACTGGCCTCGATGATACGTGCTGGAATGGTCTTGAGCTTTAATTGCTGGTAGGCGCGCAAACGGCGTTCCCCCGCGATCAGTTCAAACTTACCCTCTTTGGCGCGCACCACGACAGGCTGCAACAAGCCTTCCGACTGGATACTCTTAGCCAGGTCTTCGATATGATCTTCCTTAATTTCGCGACGCGGCTGATAAGGATTGGCCAAGACATCACTCACATCGATCTCACGGTAACCGGGCGCGTTGGGGGCCAAAGTCGCCACTGGCTGCGGCTTAGACTTGGTCTTAGCCGCACTAGGGATCACCTGTTTACGGGCCGTTTTTTTGACAGGCACAGGGCTCCCCTCGGACTTGCTCTGAGATTTAGAACTGCCGGTTCCGGTAATGAGGCCACCGAGTCCGCGGCCGAGTCTGGATTTGTTATTGGACATGTTTACTGAGCGATCGGAATGAAGATAGTTTCGCCAACTTTAAGGTCACGAGATGGATTCACGATCTTATTGGCGTTTTGAATGTGCTTAATGGTCGAGCCATGATCGCGGGCAATTTTACTGAGCGTATCCCCGGAACGGACGACGTAAGGCTTACCTGTCTTAGGAAAATCATCTGAGAAATGCACAGGCGCACTCACTTGGGGCTGACTGTCTACAGCCTTGGCAATCGAATTAATCGCTGCCTGAGATTCACTGGCCAATGCACCGACCTGCCGGTTCACCTCGGTCAGGATTTGCTGTTTTTGCGCCTCATCGGCTGCCCGGTATTCACGGCGCAGGGTTTCAATGGCTGAGGCCAGATTGGTAATTTGGGCCTCGGTATCGCGATTGGAACTAGCAGCGGCTACTTGCGAGCGCAGACGGGCATTCTCACGATGCAGCTCTTCAATCTCAAGGCGCAAGGTTTTGAGGTTCTGAGCCAGCAGGCTCACATCTTGATTCAGGTTGGCCACAGTCACACGTAGGTTGTCCTGCGCGAGCGCGGGAGTCACGAAGCTGCAGAAAGTACAAAGGCACATCAGCGCCAGAATGAAAGACTTGATCATAAAAAAGACGATTTCGGCACAACTAGAAATGTCAAAGAAAAGAGTTGGTGATTGAGCGGATTCGGTATGAGAATAGGTCACCATGATCGAACAAAGCCAATACTGGGTGCATGACCTGAGCCCCTTCTTGATACGTTTCCCAGAAAACCCGCTGGGGCTGGACGGCATTCGTTACTACGGGCTCGCCTATTTACTCGGCTTTCTGGGCGCCTGGCTCTTGCTGAAACTGTACGATACGAAGGGTAAATTCACCATCGATGCAGATGCCCGCGCGACCTTAATGACTGCGATTATCATGGGGGTATTACTCGGTGGCCGAGTGGGCTACATGCTGCTTTACGATCTCAGTGCTTTCCTAGCCAATCCTCTGCTGGTGGTGCGAGTCGATCAAGGTGGCATGGCAAGCCATGGGGGCTTTGTCGGCGTATTACTGGCACTGGTTTGGTTTGCCCGTAAGCACAAGTGTGGCTTATTGCCGCTCGGCGATGTCGTCGTCACTTTAGCACCACTGGGCCTCATGTTTGGACGCATCGCTAACTTTATCAATGGCGAGCTTTGGGGACGCGTCAGCACAGTTAGTTGGGCAGTGATCTTTCCAGACAGCCCCAAAAACTACAATGCAGTCTTGCAAAGCTATGGTCCAGAGCCGCGCCACCCCTCGCAACTCTACGAAGCAGCCCTCGAAGGTGGGCTCATGCTGGCCTACGTGCAATGGCGCTTTTGGTGCACACGTCCACCTGCAGGTCAATTGGCTGGAGAATTTCTGGTCGGCTACGGGATCGTGCGCATCTTGGGTGAACTATTCCGCGAACCAGATGCCGCACTCATGCTGGGCCTGAGCCGCGGCCAGTTCTACTCCGTATTTATGATCCTGGCGGGCGCGTTGACGATCTGGATCGCACATAAGCGCAGCTCCCCTCTAAAAGGCTAAATGCTCGACTCGCTCCGCGGCATATGGCGACAGCTTGACATATGTGCACACGCACGGTCTAGAGGGATGCTCTAGTAGGGATAATCTAGTCGGGATGCCCTAGAGGGATGCTTAGAGCCTAGCGGAAACAAAGCACAGGCACACGACAGCTGCGCAGCAGTTCCGTAGTCGTGCTGCCGATCAGCAACTCACGTATGCGGCTGTGCCCATAGGCCCCCAACAGCAAGAGGTCGATATTAGCTTGTTCCACATAATCAGCGATCGCCGTTTCGACTTCTCCAGAAAGCACTTGGCACTTCGGAAATAGGCCCGCAGCCTGCAACGTAGACTCGGCTTCCTGCAAGCGCTGACTGGCTTGATCCTCCTTGTGCCCTTCAACACAGACGATCAGATGCACTTGCATCGAACGGAAGGGCTCATTGCTGGCAATGTAATCCAGCGCCTTCTGACAACTAGCGCCTCCATCGTATGCGATGGCGAGTTTCTGCAAAGGCTCGAACTTACGATTTGTGACCAAGCAGGGCTGATCGACTGAGCGCAACACACGCTCTAGCATGGAGCCGAGGTGCTCCGTGGCGAAATTTGCATTTTCACCACGCTTACCAAGCAGGACTAAATCCGCAACGTCGGCGTAGTCCGACATAACTTCCACCAATAAGCCCGTCTCATGATGAAAGGTAATTTGGCTCTCTTCGACTCCAGCGTCCTTAAGTGTCTTGAGCGCATGCTCTTTGACAAAATTAGACTTCATCTCTTCAACCTCATGCAGCTGAGAAACCATACCTTCAAAAGGTTGAATACCTAAGCTACCGCTAAAGTCAGCAACTGCAGGAATCTCAAACTGACGTATATCAGTGACATAGAGCACACTGATCGTCGCCTGAGTTTGCTGACTGAGCCAGGCTCCGTAGAGGCAAGCTTCGTGCGAGTAATTGGAACCGTCGGTGCAGATAAGTATATTTTTCATCACGCTATAGGGTTATATTTTTCGTCATTAAATGACCTTTGCATACTCTAAATAAAAACATGCTCAACTCTCACAATAGAGCAACAGAAAACCGCACTTCTAAACGAAGTGCGGCTTGTAGGTAAATAGCTGCGACAAAAGCCTGAAAGGCCCGATCACGCAGAAAACTTACGCTTTCAGAACAAAGCCATCAGGAACGATGGTATCCTTGCAGACAACTAACACGCCATCGCGGATAGCGATATCTAGATCAGGCCCGAACTTATCCGGCAAACCCGTGGGGTCCAGAACGACGTTATTTCCGATACGCACACTTTTATCGAGAATGGCGTTCTTAACCACGCAGTTTTTTCCAACGCCCAAGTCTGGACGCCCGAGCACTTTATTTTCCTCAAGATCTTCTACGGTTTCGAAACTATCTGCTCCCATCATGACGACGTTCTCGAAACGAGTCTGATTACGCACCACGGAGCGCACACCAAGTGTCGAGTGCTTAATATTCGCGTCTGTCACAATACAGCCATCGGCAAGAATCGCACGGTCAACCACGCAAGAGTTAATCTTGGAGGCAGGCAGGAAACGAGCGTGGGTAAAGATCCGTGCTTCTTCGTCGAAGAAGTTAAATGGCGGGATTGGATCGGTAAGGCGAATATTCGCATCGAAAAAGGCCTTCACGGTGCCAATATCTTCCCAATAATCGTCGAAGACATAGCTGCACATCTTGGACTGCCCCAACAAGCCAGGGATAATTTCTTTACCAAAGTCAGTGGTATCCGTCTTCAAAGCTTCGATCAATGTGCTCGCATTAAAGACATAAATGCCCATCGAGGCGAGACAGTAGTCACGGTCACCAGGATCTTTCATCTTCTGGCGCACCCCATCCCCCACAGCAAGACCTTTGATCACTTCGGGATCGGTCGGCTTTTCAACAAATTCAGTGATCTCCAAGTCATCATTAATACGCATGAGCCCCAAGCCTTCCGCCTCGTCGAGCCCCAGTGGCTTTGCGGTAATGGTCACTTCAGCTCCGGAAGCATCGTGCTCACGCACAACATCTGCCAAGTCCATACGATAAAGCTGGTCACCGGATAGAATCACATACAGGTCGCCCTCACTATGCCCTTGGAAGTGATGCATATTTTGGCGCACCGCATCCGCAGTGCCTTGATACCAAGTATCACTCTTATCTGTTTGCTCCGCAGAGAGGATATCGACAAAACCGCCCGCATAAGGATCAAATTTGTAAGATTCTTGAATGTGCCGGTGCAGTGAAGCGGTATTAAATTGAGACAATACGTAGATTTGGTTAAATCCAGAATTGAGGCAATTGCTGATTGGAATATCGACGAGGCGATACTTACCGGCCAGCGGCACCGCTGGCTTACAACGATCGCGCGTTAAAGGACTCAGGCGAGAGCCACGACCGCCGCCCATGATAATGCAGATAATTTTTCGTTTTTTCATAGATTTGAGGTATCCGAGAGGTCAATAAGCTTGAAAAGCTAAACGCACTCTGAGCTTATTTGAAGCTTTATGTGTGGAATAGTTGGATATATCGGCCGTGATCGAGCGGGAAGTATAATGCTAGATGGTTTGAAGCGCTTGGAATACCGAGGCTACGACTCATCAGGCATGGTTGTTGCCGCAGGACAAGGCTTCGAGCAAATTAAGCGAACCGGACGCGTAGTCAACCTGGAGAACGCTCTTGAAGAGCGCCAACTGGGTGGCAATCTAGGCATCAGCCATACCCGCTGGGCGACGCACGGTGACGTGACTGAAGCAAATGCGCACCCGCATACCAGTAGCGATGGTAAGATTTCGCTCGTGCACAATGGTGTTATCGAGAACTACACGGGAATGAAAGAGTTCTTGATCGAGAAGGGCTACACTTTCCAGTCCGAAACCGACTCCGAGGCACTTTGCAACCTGATCGCTTACCACTACGAGAAAGAGCCGAAAGACGGCCCCAAAAATCCATTCCTGGAAGCTGTTCGTAAGAGCCTGCGCCACGTAGAAGGCACCTATGGCATCGCGGTCATTTGCCCTGATTTCCCCGAGGAATTAATCGGTGCTCGCAAGGGCTCCCCTCTCATTATCGGCATCGGTAAAGGTGAAAACCTGCTAGCTTCGGACGTCAATGCGATTACCCACTGCACGCAAAATGTCGTCTACCTCAATGACAATGAAGTCGTGCACTTACAAAACAACGACTTCTCGATCACAACCGTTTCTAGTAAAAATGTGGAAGCGGTCATTCATAAGGTCGACTGGGACACTTCAGAGGCTGAACTGGGCGACTACGACCACTTCATGCAGAAGGAAATCTTCGAGCAACCCACTTCTTTGAAGAATGGTATGCGCGGACGCTTTTCTGACGATGCCAGCACCGCAGTCTTTGGCGGACTCAATCTGAGCCCGCAGGAGCTGCGCCAAGTGGACCGTATACTCTTTTTAGCCTGCGGCACCGCGTGGCACTCCTGCCTGGTGGCCGAATATTTAATCGAACGCTTCGCTCGCATCCCGGTCGAAGTAGAATACGCCTCTGAGTTCCGCTATCGCAACTCGCCACTGGACAAGAATACTCTGGTGATCGCCATCAGCCAATCCGGCGAAACGATCGATACACTGGGTGCGCTCCGCGAAGCGAAGCGTAAGGGCTACCGCACACTGGCGATTAATAATAGTGTGGGCTCAACTATTGCTCGCGAAAGCGATGGCGGCATCTACCAGCACGCAGGTCCCGAAATTGGGGTCGCGTCGACCAAGGCCTTTACCTCACAAATCATGATTTGCGCCATGCTGGCGCTCTACTTAGGTCGCTTGCGCGATTTGAGCTATGGTGACGGCATTGAAATCGTTAAAGCACTACAAAAAGTGCCGGAGCAAGTCGAAGAGATTCTCAAGCAGGACGCTAAGATCGCCGAGATCGCCAAGAAATATGCAAAGTATGAAGACTGCCTCTTTTTGGGCCGTCAACTCATGTTTCCCATCGCACTCGAAGGTGCGCTAAAACTAAAAGAGATTTCCTACATCCATGCTGAAGGCTACCCCGCAGCGGAAATGAAGCACGGCCCCATCGCTCTGATTTGCGAAGAGTGCCCGAGTGTCTTTTTGGCGGCGAGTGGCGAAATCTTCCAGAAGAGCTTGGCCAACGTACAAGAAGTTAAGGCACGCAAGGGGAAGGTGATTTTCGTTGCCTCAGAAGAATGCGACATTCCTGAAGGTTTAGCCGACGACACCATCATCGTGCCCGAGTGCCATGAGATCGTTCAGCCGATCTTGATGTGCATTCCGATCCAGCTGTTCAGCTATTACGTGGCACTCGAGCGTGGATGCGATGTAGATAAGCCACGCAATCTAGCCAAATCGGTGACTGTAGAATAAGCGCCAATCACTGCACTCTTATTATTATGAAAGACATGTCCCCCCTAGAGGAACTCCGCCATTCTTGTTCGCACGTGCTTGCCACAGCGATTCTCCGACTTTTCCCGGAGACCCAACTCGATATCGGCCCTCCCACCGAAAACGGCTTTTACTACGATATCGATCTCGATAAAAAGCTGGATGCTTCCGACCTCGAAGCCATCGAGGCCGAGATGAAAAAGGTGATTAAGGAGAACCAAAAGTTTACCCGTATCGAATGCTCGCGCGAAGAAGCAGTGGCCAAGATCAAGGAAATCGGCCAAGAACGCTACAAGCTGGGCCGTTTGGATGATATCCCGGAAGGCGAAGCCATCAGCTTCTACCAGAACGGGGATTTTATCGACCTTTGTGCAGGCTCACACGTGGGCTACACCAAGAAAATCAAGGCCTATAAATTGCTCTCGATTGCTGGTGCCTACCACCGAGGCGACGAAAAGAACAAACAGCTGCAACGCATCTACGGCACCGCGTTTGCAAGCAAGGAAGAACTGGCGGATTACCTGGAGCGCCTCGAACAAGCGAAGGCGCGCGATCACCGCAAGCTGGGCAAAGAGCTCAAGCTCTTCCACATCGACGAAGCGGTCGGTGCCGGTATGGTGCTCTGGACACCCAACGGCGCAGTCATCCGCCAGGAGCTGCAGAACTTCATCGCAGAAGAGTTGCGCATGGCCGATTACGACCAGGTATTCACGCCGCACATCGGCAAGCTCGGGCTCTACCGCACATCCGGGCACTTCCCTTACTACAAAGACTCGCAATTTCCACCGATCGTCGAACCGGGCACGGTGGATCGCCTTGCACAAGAGGGTTGCTCCTGCGCAGAGCTGTCCAATCAACTCGACAGCGGCGAAATCGACGGCTACTTGCTCAAGCCGATGAACTGCCCGATGCACATTAAAGTCTTCGACAGTCAACCTCACTCCTACCGTGACCTACCCGTGCGCCTGGCAGAATTTGGCACCGTTTATCGCTGGGAGCAATCCGGCGAACTCAATGGTATGACACGTGTGCGCGGTTTCACCCAAGATGACGCGCACCTATTCTGCACCGAGGATCAGATCGGGCAGGAAATCAAAGGCTGCCTGGACTTGGTCAAACTAGTCTTCAACACACTGGGCATGTCTGACTACCGCGTGCGCATCGGCCTGCGCGACCCGGACTCCACGAAGTATGTAGGCGACGCGGCAAAATGGGACAAAGCTGAAGCTGCACTGCGCGAAGCCGCCAAAACGCTCGGCGTCGACTTCGTCGAAGAGCCAGGTGAAGCTGCCTTCTACGGCCCCAAGATCGACTTTGTCGTCAAAGATGTGATTGGTCGCGAATGGCAACTCGGCACCGTTCAGGTTGATTATAACCTGCCTGAGCGCTTTGACCTAAACTACATCGGCGCCGACAATGAAAAGCACCGCCCCGTGATGATCCACCGCGCCCCCTTCGGCTCGATGGAACGCTTCTGCGGCGTGCTGATCGAGCACTTCGCTGGCAACTTCCCGATCTGGCTCGCACCGGAACAAGTCCGCATCCTCCCGATGAACGACGATCTGGTGCCACAAGCTCGCGAAATCGAAAAGCTGCTTAAAGCCGCGAAGATCCGCGTTACAGTTGACGATATCGCCGACAAGCTCGGAGCCAAGATCCGCAAATGCCACGTCGACAAAGTGCCCACCTTCCTCGTGCTGGGACGTCAAGAGGCTGAGCAAGGTCTCGTCAAAGTCAACTCACGCACCAACCCGTCGCTAGAAGGCCTCAAAAAGCCCGAAGAGTTCATGGGTGAATTGTTGCAGAACATCGCCAACAAGACACTCCCCGAGCCCAAAGAGGACAAATAGTCCATTTTGCCAGCCCCGCCACTCAGCTAGTAGCTCACGAGTGGCGGGGCTTTTTTTAGGTCAATGATCTAAAGCCCTCCCCCCCTGCCTGCAGAAATCAAAAAGTTGAGAAAGCAAACTTAAGAGCACTCAACCTTCCTCCAGCTTCTCGAGCTCTTTTTCAACCGTCAGCGGGGAACTGGTGCCACGAGCGATTAGATCGTAGGCAACGGGTACGATAAAGAGTGTAAATAAAGTCGCGGCCACCACACCGAAGAGAGTCACGATACCGATGACAGAGCGTGTTTCTGCGCCAGCGCCGCTACTCAAGACAAGCGGAATCGAGCCGGCGATGGTCGTCAGTCCGGTCATTGCAATGGGCCGAAAACGTGTTTCACAGGCTTCAATCAATGCCTCGCGAAAGGGACGCCCCTCATCGCGTAACTGGTTAGCGAATTCGACAATCAGAATACCATTCTTGGCGGCCAAACCGATCAGCATAATCAGCCCGATCTGCGAATAAATATTTAAGGTGCCGCCGGTCAGAAACAATCCCAATAGGCCACCGCCAATGGCAAGTGGCACGGTCAACATAATAACGAAGGGGTGCACATAGCTCTCAAACTGCGCAGCCATCACTAGAAAGACCACGATAATGCCGAGCACGAAAATAAACAGAATCGAGCTGCCGGATTTCACGAATTCACGACTTTGCCCTTTGTAGTCCACAATCGCCTCTTCGGGCAAATGCTCTCGAACCTGAGCTTCTAAATAACTCAACGCTTCACCGAGCGTATAACCATCCGCCAAATTGGCTTCAAGCGTAATAGAGCGCACCCGGTTGTAACGCGAGAGTGTTTCGGCGGCCCCGTATTCTGAAATGGATACAAGGTTGGATAGCGGAATCAGCTCACCGCTGCGATCACTGCGCACATAGATATTTTCAATATCGGCAAAGGAACGTTGGCTCTCTCGCTCACCTTCGACGATGACATCGTATTCCTCGCCACGCTGTAAGAAGGTGGTTACATTGCGCCCGCCCATCATGGTTTCAAGTGTGCGCCCGATCTCCTCGATCGTCACCCCTAACGTGGCGGCACGTTCGTAATCCACCGAGAGATCAATCTGTGGGCGTGTCTCCTTATAGTCACTATCGAGCCCGACCAAGCCAGGGTTATTGGCCTCGACTTGCTCCATGATAATGTCGCGCCAAGCAGCAAGTTCTTCGTAAGTGGATCCGCCGATCACGAATTGCACGGGCTTTGAAGTGCCCCCACCTAAACCTTGACGAATCACGGGGAAGGCACGCACACCCGGCAGATCCGCCAGCTTAGCCCGGATGTCGTTGATCATCACAAATGCACTGCGCCGGCGAGACCAGTCGTCCAGCAAAAAGATGACAATGCCGGAGTTGAAATTTTCCAGATTACCAAACGAGCGCGGCGAACGTATCAACATACGCCGGATCTCGCCACTTTCAACCATGGGCATCATGCGTTGCTCAATCTCGGTCATATACTCCTCCATGTAGTCGAAAGTCGCGCCCTCCGGCCCGTTGACGATCAGGAAAATGACGCCGCGGTCTTCCGTCGGTGCAAACTCTTGTGGGACCTTGCTATAGATCAAAGCAATCAAAGCCAGCAGCCCAACAAAAACCGCCACGACTAAGACTGGCACACGCAGGCACACACGTAAGATCGCTAAGTAGCCCTTACGAAAAAAGCGGATCGTGGCATCGATTCCACGCACGAGAAAATTAGGTTTCGACTGATGGCTCAACACCTTGGAAGCCAGCATTGGCGAAAGTGTAAGTGCCACCAATGAAGAGAAGCATACTGCCGCCGCAATCGTGAGTGCGAACTCCGTAAACAGGCGTCCGATATCACCTTCTAAGAAAGTGATCGGCACAAACACCGCGACCAAAACCAGCGTCGTGGCAATCACGGCAAAACCAACCTGGCGTGCACCGCGGTATGCTGCCAGTAAGGGCGGCTCCCCCAGCTCTTGGATTCGGCGTACGATGTTTTCCAGCATTACGATCGCATCATCCACCACTAATCCGATCGCCAACACCAGGGCCAGCAAGGTCAGCAGATTAATAGAAAAACCGAGACTATAGACCACGATGAAAGTCGCAATCACCGAGACCGGAACCGTGACTGCGGGCACTAAGGTAGCCCGCACACTGCCGAGGAAGAGGTAGATCACTACGATCACACAAGCGATCGCAATAAACAGCGTGGTATACACTTCATTAATCGCCTCTTCGATAAACACCGAAGCATCGTAACTCTCTTCAATACTCATCCCCTCGGGTAGGCTTTTATTGATTTCGGCGGTGAGCGCCTTCACTTGACGGGCTACATCGATCGTATTGGCAGTCGACTGCTTGATGGTGCCGATGCCCACCATGGGCACCTCGTTACCGCGAAACATAATACGGTTCTCTTCCACCCCGAGCTCCACCCGCGCAACATCCGCGAGACGGATCAAATAGCCATCATCCCCTTCGGCCAATACCAGTTTACCGAAATCCTCGGGCTCTTTGAATTTGCGCTCGACCCGCGCCTTAAACAAACGCACATCGGACTCCAACGAACCAGCGGGCAGCTCGACATTCTCGGAGCGTAATGCATCTTCAACATCGGACACACTGAGTCCACGCGCGGCCAGTTCCTGACGGTCCAGCCACACACGCATCGCATACCGCAATCCACCACCGATACGAATGCGAGCAACCCCATCGAGCGTCGAGTAGCGATCGACTAAATAGCGCTCTGCGTAGTCAGTCAGTTCTTCGATACTGTGACGGTCGCTGGCTAAGTTGCGCCAGATAATTACATCGTCATTGCTATCGACTTTTTGCACTTCGGGCGGCTCCGCTTCTTCAGGCAAATTATCTTGAATTCCAGAAATGCGGTCACGCACATCATTGGCCGCGCCATCGATATCACGATCAATGGCAAACTCGATCGTGACGCTGGCTTCACCGTCCTGCGAGCTGGACTCAACATATTCGATGCCCTCAATGCCCGCAATCCGCTCCTCCAAGAGCTTTGTGATGCGCGTCTCTACAATGTTAGCCGGCGCCCCGGGATATGAGACTTCGACCGTCACCACCGGCGGATCGATGTCGGGATACTCACGTAAAGATAGGCGCTGAAATGAAACCAGACCAAAAGCGATTAGGATCAGAGAGATGACCGATGCGAAGACCGGCCGTTTAACAGAAATATCGGAAATTAACATTGGCGACTACAGCTTCGGGTTGGATTGGCCGAGCTTCTCGGAGAGTGTTTCTTGACCGTATTCTTCAGCGATCACTTCGACCGGCGCACCGGGGCGTAGCTTCATGGTACCATCGGTCACGATCCAGTCGCCCACCTCAATTCCATCAAGTATCTCAGCTTCTCCCTTACGGCGCACCCCTAGTGTGACCGCACGGCGCTCAACCTTTTGTGCGCCCTCGCTTGCCAGCACGCGATAGACGAAGGCTCGGTCGCCCTGCGAAACGAGTGCCGCTTCTGGCAAGACAATCGACTCACGCGGATTCTTACGCAACGTCACCCGCATCAGCATGCCGGGCTTAAGGCTCTGGTTGGTATTGTCAATCAAGGCGCGTGCCAGCACCGCACGCGTGACCGGATCGATACGACTATCGACACTGGCAATGGTACCTTCAAAAAGTCGCTCTGGGTAAGCGCGCGCGCGTGATTCAATTTGCAAGCCGGGCTTCAAAGTAGACAGAAAGACAGAGGGCACCGAGAAATCTAATTTCATCACCGAGTCATCATCCAAGGTGGTGATCAAGGTGCCCGGCTGCATCAATGCGCCGACCGATAAGTTACGCAGCCCCACCACCCCATCAAACGGTGCAATAATACGACGCTTGCTAATACGGGACTGAATCGCCTGCGCGCGCGCTTTAGCCGACGCCACTTCGCGCCGCTGTTCATCAATTGCGGATTCACTGGCCGCACCGCGCTCGACCAGTGGTTTTAAACGTTCGACCTGGCGCTGAGACTCTTCCAAGAGTGACACAACTTCTGCCAACTCTGCTTCTTCCTCGGCCGCGTCCATCTCCAAGAGCACACGGCCCTTTTTGACTCGCTGGTTGTCATCGAAATTAATCGCGGTGACATACTCTGTCACCGTAGAGGTCAGATCGATACTCTCGTTGGCACGCAGCGTGCCCAATGCTTCGACTTCGTCGAAGATCGCTTTTTCAGCTGCCCGAGTCGCAAAGACTTTGAGTGGCGTCTGTGCCGGGAGAAATTGAGTCGTCGCGAGCAGCGCAGTGGCTAGTAAGTAGTGTTTGATTCGCATCGTAGTCAGAAGGTGCATCGTGTATCGTCGGTTAAATTTGTGGCATGCGTCCGCCAGTGACGAGGTGTAGGCGGATGCGTAGTTGTAAGAGTTCCAATTGCTCATCGATCAAGTCGCGCTCAATCTCACGTAAGCTTTGCAAAGCAGTCAGCACCGGCAAGTAGTCGTCGATGCCCTGTTTAAAGCGCGCGTCGCTCTCTTCCTGTGCGCGTTGCAAAATGTCACGACGGTGGCGCAAACGTTTCAAAAATTCGCGTTGTTTTTGCTCTTGATACAATGTGGTCTCCACTTCTTCCACCGCGCCTAAAAAGAGCTCGGTAAAGCGCAGCAGCTGCTCTTGATAAATCGACTTGCGCCGTTCCACTTCCGCCTTGCGCCGGCCCCAGTCCAACAACGGCCCCGTAAAATTGGCAGCGAGTGAACTCAGCACGCCTTCGTAAGAACTAGTTGCTCCCTCAGCTACTGAGCCGCTCAGCGTGAGCTGCGGCAAGCGCTCCGCCACCGCCACGCCGATCGAAGCATCGGCCGCCACCAAGTCAGCCAGGGCCGCACGCAAATCAGGCCGTTGCACCAGTAGATCAGCCGGCACGCCTAGCGGCGGCATGCGGGCATCAAAGCTCAATTGCTCGGCGTCGGGGATGCGATTGCTCCCATCTGGTAATTCACCGACCAAGATATCCAGCAAATTTTCGAAGCTGCGCAACTCCGACTCCGCCAACGGGATCAAGGTTTGGCTTTCAGCCAATTGACTTTCCTGCTGCAGCACATCCACCACCGTGCCCACTCCCTGATCACGTCGCAATTGAATTAGGTCCAGTAAATCTTGATCCAACTGCACCTGCTGCCGAAGGAGTTGCAATTTGTTTGCAGCCGCCACCGATCCAAAATACGCATTCGCCACTTCACTGGATAATGAAAGTGCGACCAATTCCGCATCTGCCTGACGCGCTTGCTCGCTATAGCGATCGCTCAAACGCTGACTCTCTAAGCGTTGAAATAAATCCAATTCCCAAGCCGCGCCAAGACCCGCGCTCCACAGCCAGGCGTCCGGCTGTCGGCCTTCCCACTCACGGCTCGCCGCGCCTTGCAAGGAAAGTTCTGGTTTTCCCCGACTCGCTGACTGGCGCGAAAGTAGGCGCGCCTGCCGCACACGCTCCATCGCTTGCCCTAAGCCGGGGTTGTCAGCCAGGGCTTGCTGAATTAAAAGATCCAGCTCAGGACGCTCAAAGGCCTGCCACCAAAAAGCACCCGCCACAGCGGTTACAGCGGGCACAGCGGGCACAGCGCTCAGCTTGCCGCCGTCAGCGGTGGCACTAGCGAACGTCGCATACTGCCTCACCTGCGCAGAATCCACAGGTAGCGAGGGCGTTTCGTTCACCTGATGCACGGCGCAGCCGCTCAAGGAGAATAAAGATAAAATTGTGAGGAGGGATTGGCATTCTTTCCCGAAAATCATGTGTTTTTGGTTAGTTGACAGTATAGATCACTGCTACTGAGCAACTGTCTAGCGCTTTATTCCAAAATATTTCACGTTATTTCTAAAAATAATCTCAAAAGATAGATTTTTTCCGTCACTAATCTTCCGAAAAGCTAAATTTCCAAAAGGCGCTCCCCCCCTGCTGTGGCACTTTAAAACGAAGTTGCGCCTTCGACTCGTCGCTCGGATCAATTTCGATCGACAGCATTTCGGGAATGAACTGAGTCCATTCGGCAACTGCTGTAAGCTCTGTGCTTTGCATTAACTGCACACGCGCACGTGCCCGCTTGGAGAAATTTAGGACTAGAATAAAGCTACCTTCGCTGCGCTCTAAACGATAATCGGGATGGTCGGACGCGAGATTTGGATCACTGCCTGCGACATACTCCTCAAAATCAGAGGCGCCATCGGCATCTGCATCATCCTCCGCAGTGCCGGCAAGCCCATGCGCGAGCTGCCAAGCCGCAAAGCTACGGGCTGCATTGGGTGCACCACTGCTCACGATCTCAAAGTCCCAAAAGACATCCTCCGCGGGCGCATAGTAAACTCCAGCCATCGCCCCCGCAGGCAGCGAGGCACGCAGCGTCACGCTCCCCGTGACCGAACCGCTGGAAAAGAGGTGGTCGGTGGCATGCACATAGGCCGCCTCTGGCCCAGCATCGATATATAACTCAACGGGTAGCCCGCTGCTGGACTGGGCATAGAAGGCCACATCACTGACAGCCACGAGTTGATTGGCAATCGGTTCCAAGTATATGTGCTGCAAAGCATCGGCCACCACAAAACTATGAGTGACCGGCACCGCGGGCGCGTAGCTGGCATCGCCTAACTGAGTTGCCTGCACCACCACGGAGCCCAAGCCGGTGAAACTCAGCTGTGCCCCCTCGAGCTGCGCGGGGCCTTCCAGCAATTCAAAGCTCACTGGTAAACCACTGCTCGCAGTGGCCGAAAGTTCCAGCCCACCCTCAGTAAAAATTTGATGCCCGATCGCTGCAAAATTAATCGACTGAGTTAATCCGTCCGACGCCTGTTGGTGCAGCACCGCTACAGCATCCAGATCAAAGCCCGCACTGCCCACGGTCGGGTAAGGATCGTAAATCACCGCACCCTCACAATCCACAGCACTGCCATCGCCTGGGATATCAATGATACGCAGATATTGAATGGCATCTAGGTCCAGATGTTGGAAATTAGCGACTAAAGAATTCTGGTACACCGCATCGAAAGAATCACTGCCCTCCATAACGGCTGTGTAGGCCAACTGCAATTGTTCCAAATCAAAGGGCGTGCCATAGCCCTGCTTATATTTACCAGCCAGGCCGTGAATCTGACTCGGATTCACAGCTCCAAATCCACCGACCGCACTGAGTGTATACGAAAAATTAGGAAAGCGTACAAAGTGCACACCATCGCTCGAAACCTCGACATAGCCCAGTTCCAGAAAGTGATCGCTGAAACTGTTTTCAAACACCGCGAAATCAAAGCCCTCACCATTGCGAATCGGACTGTCAAAAGTCAGTGTAATCTGCCCCCCGCGGCCCAAGCACACGATATCATAACTGCCCCCCCCCGCGACACCCAGTGCCTTCGCCGGCGTTTTCCAAACGGCGTCCACCTCACTGCCATATTGTAGGTCTTGGTAGCCCGTCGCCCATGCAACGATCGAGGCATCCTCCTTCCAGAGCGCAGTTGTATCAGCGGTGCCAGCCGCATCGTGAAACTGCCAAGTTCGATCCTGCCCCGGATAAGTCGGTGGATCTTCATTGGCCACCGCGAATAGACTGACGGCTAAGAAGAGATGGGACACAGTGTGTTGGATCAGAGACTTCATTCTTTTAGAAATTAAATTTCACGCCCGCTTGAATGGAACGCCCGTCGCCGGGATAGTAACTGCCGAAATAGACTGTTTCGGCATAAAGTGTATCGAAGATATTGTCACACTTGACAAAGATACGGCATTGCGGTGTCGCCTGCCAATCGGCCTGAATGTGAAAGAGCTGATAGGCCTCCACCGGCTGGCTCTCATTGGCAAAATCCCCGCCTTGATAACGCTCATCGACGTAGCGGTGCACCAGTCGCACCCGCAGCCGTTCTTCCAGCTGCCACCAGATCTGATTGGTGCTCACCAGTGAGGGCACGAGCGGCACCTCCTGCCCACTCCCCTCACCATCGATACCGACTCGCATTTTTGTGCGCACAAAGGCCAGCGCCATGGAAAAGCCCCAGTCCTGAGCATTGTAAGCATAGGAAACATCCGCACCATAACGATCGACCGCGCCTAAGTTGCGATTGAGCCCATTGCCTGGCGTGCTGGGATCATCGCTGCCGACACTGGGATCGAAGATGATTTCATTCTCCATCTGCAAGCGATAGACAGTCGCATACAACTCATGTGCGCCTTGGAGGTATTTGAGTCCCAATTCAAATTGATCGCCCTCTTCGGCTTCCAAGTCCTGTGCGATGTATTCCGCCAGCGGATAACCTTGGTAGGCGGCACGCTCATCAAAAACAGGATAGCGGTAAGCTCGATCGTAGCCAGCCCACAGGCTCCATTGATCGTTCAAACGATAGTTCATAGAGAACTCCGCCGACAAGCCACTCTCCCGTAAAGATGCCTGATAAGATTCATCCGGGTCGATGTCTGCCGGATTTTTATAGTTTGGGTTCGGCCGCGGACCACGATTCGTCTCGATGGTGGCATACAGTTGATCCTCCACATACGCCGTATTCTTCGCCTGATAATTGCTCCACTCGTGTCGCAATCCAGCACTCAAACTAAAACGCTCGGTCAGATCGTATTCAGCAAAAACATACGGACTGAGGCGACTCTCCGAAAGCGCAGCCTGCGAAGGAACGATCGTGCGCGCTTCATCTAAATACGCAGTAAAATCTAAAGTATCGTAAAGAAAGTCCGCACCAAGAATAAGCACCCAATCCGCGGGCTCAAAGCGCACACGCGGTTTGAGACTGTAACCCGACTGATCGTTGGCCCCGTAAGAGCCCTCTCCAAAACTCCACTCAATCTCATTCTGATCGTAGCCTGCCAACACTTCCCAGCTGCCCCAGTCACGCATGCCAATGAAACGACTGGTCATACTGGCATACTCGTTCGTACTCCCCTCATCGCCCAAATTACTCGAGCTGCGTGGATCGTTGCGATAGCTCGCCTCATCGAGGCCGCCCGGATAAGTTAAATCTGTGCTGCCGCCCGCAAAGCGAAAATTCAATTCGTCGCCATTATTAAAGACATAGCCCACTGTGGCCGAAGCATGACGAGTGGCGGAGTCGGAATGCGCTCGGTAGCCCTCCGAGATCTGTCGTGAAAGCCCACCTGAAAAACTCCAAGCGCTGCCGCCCCAAGCAGCCGACAAGGAGGACTGCTGGGTGCCGAAACTCCCCAAACGCCCTTCGAAGTCGAGACGCGTGGCTTCGATACGCCGCGTTTCGATCTTAATCACGCCCGACAAAGCCTTGTCGCCATACAGCACATTATGCCCGCCGCGCAGCACCTCCACGCTCTCGATCGCTTCCAGCGGCACTTGCTCCCAGTTAATGCGCCCCATATCCGAAGGGTTGAGCATGTGCCCGTCGACTAGAATCAAACTGCGCAATCCACTGCCCTCACCGAAGCCACGCAGAGAGACATTGGTAGAACCAGATAGATTCGAGAAATACAAATTCGCTTCCGTTTCTAAAAGCTCAGGTAAGGAGAGCGCGAGCGATTGATCAATGGTCTGGCGATCAATCTGCACAATATCCGCCGGTACTTCGAGGCTTTCATTTTCAAAATGCCACGCACGCACCACATACTCCTCTAGCATGTGATACGAAGATGCCTCCGCACTCTCGTCGGCCCACAAGCCACAACTAGCGGACAGCTGCCAAGACAAAGCGATCCCCAACAGTGCGCGCGCACTCAAGCAGACACTAGCCAATATGCCTTCGCTGCCCTTCATCTATATCTAGCTATAAACAGCACCCAGACCAGCGGCCCGATGCGACATGAATTGGTATTTTTATGCATCATTCTCAAAGTTATTATTGACGATCAACTGTCATTAAGCGAGACCCATTAATATTATTGGCAACAAACTGCCAATAAAAATCGAATAATAAAATGATGAAAACAAAGAACCGATCACGACTCTGCAGCACCGTTCTGCTAGTTTTAGCGCAAGCGAGCCTCACGCATTCGCTAGCGGCAGGCGACTATGCCCCCGCAGCTGGTCAGCCCGGTAGCGAAGCGATTGCGATGAATGACAGCAGCATCGTCGCATGGGCGACCTCAGTGGAATCACTGGTTCGCGGCCCGCAAGACATCTCAAATGCAGAATCCGCCTTAGCCTCTTATGGCAGCGGGGATAATGCCCTAGGCGCCGCCCAAGGCACCTCGGGAGGCGTCGTGAGCCTCGGCGACGGCGGCTCCATCACGCTCGGCTTTGACAATCCGATCTACGATGGAGAGGGCTTTGATTTTGCAGTTTTTGAGAATGGATTTTCCGATACATTCTTAGAGTTTGCTTTCGTAGAGGTCAGTTCTAACGGCAGCGATTTCTTTCGTTTCGAAGCCGACTACGCACCCGTCAACGAAACCCCGAGCCAAATAGGAGGCTTTGGCTCGGTCGACACCACCGAGTACGACAACCTCGCAGGGAAATATAAACAAGGCTACGGCACTCCCTTCGACCTGGCGGAGCTCGAAGGCATTGGCGATCTGGATATCAATAATATCGTGGCCATACGTATCGTCGATGTAGTGGGCAGTCTCGACGTCAGTTATGGCAGCACCGACAAAGATGGCGACCTCATCAACGATCCCTACGCCACTCCTTTTAGTAGCAGTGGTTTCGACTTGGATGCCATCGGTGTAATGCATGCCGTTCCAGAACCTCAGACCTACGCCGCCTTACTGGGTCTAGTCGCACTCGCAATCAGCCTAATGCGCCGCCGTTAAACCTTATAATTCTTAAAATGATGAAAAAAATATTACAAAATACAGCGATTAGTTTCGTCGCGCTCACAGCCATAAGTGCTCATGCAGCGACCAACTACACAAATGGCTATAGTGCCTCCACATATTACAGTATGTCTAGTGGCGACAGTGTAATCAGCTTTGACTGGGGCGCCGACGGGGCCTTCTACACGATGTCCACGCCCGGTTACAGCAACGTGACGGTCTACCGCCACAGCAATGGCAGCAGCAGCCCGATTTATAGTAACGTCAACAATTTCGCTGGCGCAAGTGTAGTCGCGATCGGTGACTCTATCTACTTCAACGACAGCAACTACTCCAATGATCAGAACATCTGGCAATACAATACCAGCACTGGAATCACCAGCAGCAGTCCTATCTCAACCACATCCAACTACGCACTCTTCGGCCATGGGGGAGAGCTGTATATAACAGGCGCAGTGGGCTTTGGCACCAATCACATTTATCACAGTGCACTGGATAGCAACGGCGGATTGGCCAGCGATCCTGCCACTAATCTGGGGGAAACATTCGGCTCTTCGGGTCCCTTGGCCTTCGACGCGAGTGGCAACCTATATTATGCGCCCGGCTTTGGAGACTTGTCGATCTACCGTTGGTCCTTTGAAGAAGTCGCCGCATCTATCGTCGACCCCGTGAACAATCCTCTACCCACCGAGGATGCGCTCTGGTATAATTACAGCGCTGACTTTGGCAGTGTGAGTGGCGGCACGGGGATGATCATTGACGAAGACGGCGAATTAGTAATCTCGCTGACGAGTTTCTCGGGCTCTTCGGAACTCGTCAAATTCAGCGTCGACTCGGAGGGCGAATACGCTGGCTATGAAAGTATTTTGAGCACCTCCGAGCGACTCGGCGATCTTCGCCTATATCAAGGCGAAGTATATTTTGCAAACGGCAACGAAGTTCTATTGCTGGTGCCAGAGCCTGCGGCCGCCGCATTATTGATCGGCTTATGCGCTCTGGCGACAGGGGCTGTTCGCCGCCGCCGCTAAGCCGCGCGTTTCACAGTATTGACATCCTCAAAGGGCGGACCGCTAAGAGCGACCGCCCTTTTTATTAGGCAATAGCCTAGGGTCTATATATGGATTGCAATTCATGCAGCGATTGGAACATTAAACACTATGGCGATGATCCGTAAAACCCGGCAACGAGAGGTGCTCAAACAAGTCCTCGAAGAAGCCAATCGACCCCTCACTCCCAACGAAATTCATGAGTTGGCGCAGCAGAGCTATCCCGCGATTGGGCTGCGCACGGTCTATCGGCATCTCAATGAATTAAGCGATACAATGGAGATCGCAGGCATCGACTACCCTGGCCTGCCCGTGCACTATGAAAAAGTCGACCAGAATGGCAGTCGTCCTCATTTAATCTGTCGTGAATGCCGACGTGTGTTAGCTTTGCCGATTGCAGAACCACAGGTGCCCTACCCTGAAGTAGACGGACACGAAATCAGTGGCCACGAAGTGCTCTATTACGGTGTCTGTAAAAACTGCCGAGGCCAATAAACACGCTCACTTGGGGCGATGAGCCCAAGTGAGCGACACTCGAGAGCAAGCCCTAGGCGCTGGTTTGCTCATGTGTGAGCAAATATTCAAATGCCGCGAGGCCGGCTTTGGCGCCCTCTCCCATAGAGATGATGATTTGCTTATAAGGCGTATCCGTCACATCCCCACAGGCGAAGATCCCTTCGACACTGGTCTGACACTTGGCAGACACTACAATCTCACCGCGAGGGTTCACATCGACCAGATCGCCTACAAATTGACTATTGGGAGCGAGGCCGATCTGCACGAAGACACCATCGGTGGCTTGAGTTACTTTTTCGCCGCTCTCGCGCATCTCAAGCTCAAGCGCCGTCACACCAGCCTCATTGGCGATCACTTCTTGCACCGCCGCCGAGAGAATGACCTTTGCATTTTTAGTGCTGTGTAGCTTATCGACCAAAACCTTGTCGGCTTTGAGCGAGTCCATAAATTCCACCACTGTCACCGACTTGGTGATGGCCGCCAGATCCAGCGCGGCTTCCACCCCGGAGTTGCCCCCACCGACCACGACGACATCTTTGCCCTTAAAATAAGGTCCGTCACAGTGCGGGCAATAGGCCACGCCCTTACCCACGTTTTCGACCTCACCAGGCACGCCGAGTTTGCGCCACTGGGCGCCAGTGGCGATGACCACGGTGCGCGCCTGCAACACCTCGCCTGTGCTCAAGGTCAACAGTTTCAAATCTGAATCCGGCTTGGCCTCGATCGACTTCACGCGAATGCTGTCGCGCAATGCGATTGGATAATCGCCCAAGTGCTTGCGAATGTTATGCGTCAACTGGGTGCCGGTAATCTCGCTGATCGAGGTTACGTTTTCAATGCCGACGGTATCACTCACCTGCCCGCCAAACTTCTCAGCGATCGTCGCCACTTCGAGTCCTTTGCGTGCCAGGTAGATGGATGCGGTCGCCGCTGCCGGGCCACCGCCCACGACGACGCTGTCGTAAACCTTGTCGTCCTGCACGGCCGCACTGCTGCTGACATTAAATTTCTGCGTGATCTTCTCGATGATCTGCGCCGCACTAATCTGCCCACTGGAAAATGTTTTTTTGTTCACGAAGACCGTGGGCACCCCCTGAACCTTGCGCTCGTTCGCCAGATTCTGGTGCAGCGCACCATCGATCATTTCGTTGGTAATGCGTGGGTTCAACAGCGCCAATTGATTGAGCGTTTGCACTACATCGGGACATACGTGACAGTCCAACGAGATGAAGGTCTCAAACATTAAGTCTTCGTTGATCGCTTTGATCTGTGTTTGTAAGCCAGCATCCAGCTTGATTTCGGAGCCGCCCGCTTGTAGCAAAGCCAATACGAAACTGTTAAACTCATGCCCTCCCGGCACACCGGAAAAAAGCACGCCGGTGGACTGATCATCGACCACCAGCTCAAAAGTCAGCCCCTCACGCACGGCGACAGTCGTGTCTTCGACTTCGCTGAAGCTAATCATGGATGAAACCGATGCCACTCCTTGCAACATGGCAATGAGCTCCGCACGCTTGGCATGAGCGCCCGCATGCAGGCGTAGTTCGACGCGACGCGTCATATTCTTAGTGTATTCGGTGAGAGCCTGAAGAAGATTCTTGTCTAACATTTTAAAAAGTCGTTAGCCGAGGCAGATCAAACTCGCCACGGCATGATAATTGTATCGAAAAATAAACGCTATGAGCAGTCTCGATCGACTCGCAACCATAGCTAAGATGTCGCGCGGGCCTCGAATCATTTACTAGGCGGCGGACACGGCTTCGGTGCACCGGGTGCACTGAGCAAAATTGAAGTAATAAAAAAACGGGGCCCGGCCCACCGGGCCCCGGAAAATATGCATCTGCGATGTAAGAGATCGCTTAGATCTTGCCGACGAGGTCAAGCGAAGGCTTGAGAGTTTCTTCGCCTGGCTGCCACTTGGCAGGGCATACTTGGCCATCGTTGTTAGCCACGTATTGAGCTGCTTGCACCTTGCGCACAAGGTCTGCAGCCGAACGGCCGATACCGAGATCGTGCACTTCGACGATCTTGATCTTACCTTCGGGATCTGCCACAAAAGTGCCGCGCAGTGCGAGGCCTTCTTCTTCAATCATCACGTCAAAACCACGTGTGATTTGACCTGTGGGGTCACCGATCATTGGGAAGTTGATCTTCTTGATCGTGTCCGAAGCATCGTGCCATGCCTTGTGTGTGAAGTGTGTGTCAGTGGAGACCGAGTAAACTTCCACGCCCAGCTCTTGCAGCTGTGCATAGTGATCCGCCAAGTCGCCTAGCTCTGTAGGGCAGACAAAGGTAAAGTCCGCAGGATAGAAGAAGAAAACAGACCACTTGCCCTTCACGTCTTCAGTAGAGACGGGCTTGAACTCACCATTGTGGTAAGCCTGTGCGTTAAATTCTGGAATAAGTTCGTTTATTTTAGACATAATTTAATTAAGTTGAGGTTTAACTCGATGCGCAGAATAACAGAAAAAGTTTAATAGTTGAAAGATATGTAATCTATACCTTTGATAGTTTTTAACTATGGAAATTCAACAGATTCGTTACTTTCTCGCAGTAGCCGAGTTACGCAATTTTACCCGTGCAGCAGAGCGCTGTCATGTGGCACAACCTTCGCTCAGTCAGCAAATCAAGAAGCTGGAGCAGGAATTGGGCGGCGCTCTCTTTCACCGCATGGGCCGGCGCATTTTGCTCACCGAGCAAGGCGAACTCCTAGAATCCAAAGCCAAAACCATCCTTTTAGAGCACGAAAATGCGATTCAACAGGTGAGCGACTCCTTTCAATGCAGTCGCACCGTTACCTTAGGGGCGATTATGACGATTGCCCCCTATCTAGTTCCCGCTCTGCTACACAAGTTGACTGAAAGCGAATGCAGTTCACTACGGATTGAGGAAAATTTCACAGAAACCTTGATCGAAAAAGTGCGTCGCGGTCGGCTGGACTTCGCCATCATGTCTTCTCCGCTCAAGGAGCCCGACCTGCTGGTGCAAGTGCTGGGGCACGAACGCTTTCTCGCAGTGATGCCCAAGGAGCACCCGCTCAATTTGAGGCCCGGCAAAGTCACACTGGATGAGCTCGTTCGCGAGCCCTTCTTGGAACTCAATAACATCCACTGCGCCGGCAAACAAATCAACGAGATCTGCCGTCTCAGTTCCGGCAAGCGCAACACCGTGTTTCTAAGTTCCCAGATCGAAACCATCCGTCGTCTCGTGCTGGAAGGTAAGGGTGTGACCATTCTGCCCCAAATGTCGCTGCACGGACACGACGATATGGGGATCAAAGAAATCGAGGGAATGACGCTCGAACGCGAGATCACCCTAGTGCAACACCCCGACCGTTACCTCTCAAAGTCCGCGCAAGAGCTCAAAGATAAGCTCAAGGCCTTCACCCAGCAATATTTGCAAGCGGAGTAAGCCAAAAGTGACAGATGCAGCTGAACATGCCTTGCGTTCGGGGACCGTTCGCGACTTGCTATCCACTGGAACAAACGTAATACTAATGAAGTAAGCTGCCCCCCCAGCGCCTCAAACAAGGACTGCCCCATGAAATCCGATTACGAGCAAAGCGCCACACTCATCCGAAACTCCTTCAAGCGTTTGTTTGTCACGCTAATGGAACAGACTGCTGACCGCATCTACATTAAGGACACCCAGAGCCGGTTCGTCTTTGTTAGCGAGGCACTTGCTCGCACTCACGGCTTACAACGTCCCACCGATATCGAAGGCATGACGGATTTTGATTTTTACGACCAAGCGACTGCGCAAGGATTTTTCGACGAAGAGCAGCGTATTATGCGCACGAATGAACCATTGATCAATCGTATCGAGAAAGAGTCATGGAAGTCTGGCAACGTCACTTGGGTCTCGCACAGTAAGACTCCCCTACGCCTCGATACCGGAGAGACAATTGGGCTGATCGGTATATCCCGAGACGTGACCGAAGAGCACTGCTCAAAGCAACAGGTACTCGAACAAAATAAAACCATGCGTGCTGATATCGCGAGCGCACAAAAGGTGCAACAAATCATGATTCCAGGGCGCCTGCCAGTCGTTGACGACATCCGCATCGCTTATGTATGGCAGCCGATGACCTCAGTCGGCGGAGACATCATTAGCTTCCCCCGCAGCCCTGGAAAGGAACTCATCTTTTTCATGGCCGATGTCTGTGGCCATGGCGTGCAGGCCGCATTCTACACCGTGTTACTCAAATATATGTCAGCTCACGCTGCTGAAGAATACGACAAAGCCCCAGACCACTTTTTAAATACCATTAATGAGCATGTCATTGGCCGAATAACCCAAGGCTTTGTCACTGCGGTCGCAGGCCACTTCGACCCACCGCAAGCCAACGGCAGTCGCAAGCTACACCTGTCAAACGCAGGGCAACCCGACTGGATGCTACTGCGTGCGAGCTCACAAACCGTCGAGCACCTCAAACTAGCTAGCGCGATGGTCATGGGCCTGCCTACCGGGCAAGCCAGCCCTCCGGTCGAATACACTCTGCATGCCGGCGACCGACTTTTTTTATTTACGGACGGCATCGTGGAATCTGCGAAGCCCAATGGCGAAGAATTTGGAATTGAAGGTCTACGTCAAACCATCGAATCTTATTCCAATCTACCACTACAACAATGTGTCGACAAGACCTACCAGGCTGCGCTGCAGCATACTGGCGACTTACAATTACAAGACGATATGACACTATTGGCTTTTGAAATCGCATCCTGCTGACTGGCTAAGGAAAGAGAGCGCGTGAACATGAAATAAGATTGCTGAATGGACATGATACGAATACATTAACATCCACCCTCACAGCGCGACATGCCACAGTCGATACCAGTCAAAATCACAACCCTTCTTTTGCTATTTCTTGCAGTCGCAAGCACTCAACTTACAGGGGCGAGCAAACGTATTTTATACCTGAGCTCCTACCATTCGGAATTCACCTCAGCATCGAGCCATTTAAAGGCAATCTCGCGCCTACATGAGCAAACTGGCCGTGAGATCGACCTGATCTACATGGATACCAAACGCCACCCTGTGGCGGAACGTTTTCCTATCACGCTGCAACAGATTCAAGAAAAAATCCATCAGCACGGCAGCTATGATGTCATTGTATCCTCAGATGACAATGCACTGAAATTTCTTCTACTACATAAGGATGGCTTATTAGGTTCAAGCCCAGTCATATTTTTTGGAATCAATGATCGTAATTTAGGCGAAACAGCTGCGCAACGTGCTGATTTCTGTGGGATCTTAGAGCAAGAGGCTCTAAACGAAAATGCAGAGCTTGCACTCCAACTATTTCCTAGTTTGGGCACTTTACACGTAATTACAGACCCCACTCCCAGTGGTCAGGCTCAATTAGAGTCGCTGCTAAAAAACCTATCCCCTGAAATAGAAGAGCGTCTGGAGGTCGATGACTTAAGTAATTATACTTTTTCCGAGTATAAAGAACGTCTACGCGCCTATCCTCACAACGACGTGCTACTCTTACTCTCCGCATACAAAGATAAAACTGGAGCACAACGAAGCTTTCTAGACCTTGCTTTATGGTTCAAGAATCACACACGGCTACCGATCATCTACCCGTACTCGCACGGCATCGGACTCGGGTTCCTCGGCGGCAAGGTGGTATCCCACCAGCAGATGGCTCAATTGGCTGTAAATATCGCGAACGACTACCTAAATGGTAAGCCTCTACCAGAGGATCATTTAATAGAGAATTACGGCAGCAATTACATTTTTGACTACAGAGAAATGCAATGCCAGCAACTCTCTGTAACCGCGCTCCCCCCCGGAGCGATCGTTCTTGATCAGCCTCAGTCCCTTTACGGGAAACATAGAGTCTACTTCATCACAGCATTTATCATCGCACTGCTATTAGCTGGTTTTGGTATCATTATCGGCATTATTCATTTAAAGCAGAGGAAGCTGTTAATGCATCTCAAGGAAAGTGAGGGCCAAACCGCTGGCCTCTTTAAGAACAGTGCCACTCCCATTCTATTGATAGGGCCTAAAACTGGAAAAATCCTCGATGCCAACCCAGCCGCCATAGATTATTATGGTTACTCGCAGTCAGAGCTGACAGAAATCAATTTATCTGATATTGATAACGGCGCCTTCGATGCAATCGGTAATGTACTCGAGCGAGTGACCGCGGGCGAAAGAAAGAGCTATCAATTTACACACCGCTTAAGTAACGGCGAAGCAAGAACCGTGGATGTGCTCTTTATTTCCATACAGAGCCACGAAGAACCCGTACTCTTCTCAATAATTCAAGACACGACAGAGCGCCGGCATATGCAAGAAAGCTTGGCGGCCGAACAAATACGACTCGCGAATATTCTGACTGGCACTCATGTCGGCACTTGGGAATGGAATGTAGCGACAGGCGAATTGAGGCTCAATCAGTATTGGGCTGAGATGGCTGGCTACCAGCTAAAGGACTTAGCACCCATTAGATTACAGACTTGGATCAACTTATGCCACCCTGAGGACCTCAAAATCGCGCAAGAGCGTATCCAGGACCACTTCGAAGGCAGAACGGACTACTACAGCTGTGAACTGCGCATGAGACATAAAAACGGCACATGGGTATGGATCACCGATCGCGGCAAGCTCGCCACACGAAAGCAAGATGGGAGCCCAGAATGGATGTATGGAACACATCAAGACATTACTGAAATCAAAAAATCCGAAGAGGTGTTACGGCGTAATCTAGGCTTCATTACTTCTCTTTTTGATTCAATTCCAGACATGATTTTTTACAAGGATCTCGACGGCAAATATCTAGGATGTAATGCAAAATTCGCTAAAATTGTCGGCAGTACGCCTGAAGCCATCCGAGGGAAGACGGACTATGAGTTGTTCGAGCCAAAACTAGCAAATTACTTTCGAGAAAATGATAAACAAATGCTAGCTCAAGGAAGCCCTCGTCAAAACAAAGAATGGATCCGCGATGAGGGTGGAAATAAAATACTTCTCAGTATGCTAAAAGCTCCCTATCAAACTGCAGATGGAGATATACTCGGTCTACTCGGCGTCGGTAGAGACATCACGCAACACTATCATGACGAGCAGCAACTACGCCTGCAGGCTCTGGTATTGGAGCAAATACAAGACTGTGTCACCGTAATGAACCTCAACGGCATCATAACTTACGTTAATGATGCCGAAACTCAGACGCTAGGCTTCGATCGTTCGCAGCTAATAGGCTCTGATGTCCTAGATTACGGAACAACTTGTAATGCTTGTCGCCCCGGCCAGGACTTCTTAGCCCTAACGCTGCAAAACGAGAGTTGGCAAGGAGAACTCACTAAATGCACGGCCGACGGCACTCAAAAGCAATTCATCAGCAAGATGCGGCTAGTTCGGAACGAAAATGGTGAAGTCGTTGCAATCAGCCGTGTATCAACCGACATTACCGAGCGTAAAAAATACGAATCCAAGCTCATTGAAGCTAAAGAAGCTGCAGAAGCTGCCAGCCGAGCGAAGAACACCTTTCTAGCCACAATGAGCCATGAATTACGCACTCCACTAAATCCGATCATTGGACTCACCGACCTGCTACTCGAGTCTAAAGAACTAGCGAACAAGCAACGCCAGTGGCTGCAAATCATCAAAGCTCGCTCCAATCACTTACTACAACTGATCGAAGATATTCTCGATATCTCTCGCATCGAATCTGGTCGACTGACGATCGCGACCAAGGCCTGCTCCATTCCCGACCTTTTAGATGAAATCGGAAACACCCTGGGACAGCCGTGTAGTCAGAAAGGTCTTAGCTTAAATTTTCAGATCGCGCCTCAACTGAGCACGCCATGTAAAATTGACCCCGCAAGAACACAGCAAATTTTGCTCAATCTAGTCAACAACGCCATCAAGTTCTCAGAATCCGGCGAAATCAAAGTCATCGCAGACATAGAAATGTATCAGGCAAGCAAGCACCTGCCCCGCGCCAACCTGCATTTAATCGTTCGTGATCAAGGCCCTGGAATTCCAGTCGAGGAACAGTCTCGAATTTTTCAAGAGTTTCAACAAATCGATAGCAGTAGCAGTCGTGAGCATGAAGGCGTTGGCCTCGGATTAGCGATTTGCAAACGCCTCGTAGAACTCATGTCTGGCAAGATCTGGATCAACTCTGATTATCAACAAGGAGCCGAGTTTCACGTAAAAATACCAGTCACATTGGAATACGAAAACAAACAAGACGTATAACTAAAAAAGCGTCTGCTCAAAGAAAGTCCTCAATTTCGATAAGGTAATTGGCTTCTCAAGAAAATCATTCATTCCGACTTCAATCGCCTCTTTTTTAATATCGTCCACAACATGAGCCGACAATGCCACAATCGGCACATGTGAATTTGGACTCGTTCCAGAACGGATTCGGCGCGTGGTCTCAATGCCATTCAACTTTGGCATCTGAATATCCATTAGAACGAGATAAAAACGCTCACTCTCGATATAATGGAGAGCTTCAAAACCATCCTCCGCTAAAACATGTGTGATACTCAAAGACTGCAGTAATTCACTAATAACTAAGCGATTCATTGCATCGTCTTCAACAACCAGCACCTGGCCACGTTCCTCCAAACAAGTATTTGCACCCTCGCTTCGAGGCTCCGGTCCCTCAGGCACATGTCTAGGCAACTTCAGCTTTAAGGTAAATACTGAGCCTACACCGAATTCACTGCCGACATGAATCGTCCCTCCCATCAACTCCGCCAGTTCTCGACACAAATTCAGACCAATCCCCTGCCCTTCATATTTACGCGAGGCACTCTGGTCAACTTGATAGAATCGATCAAAAATAGAATCAAGATTCTCAGCTCTAATCCCGATGCCAGTGTCACGAACTAACACGGTAACATCAACTTCACTTGCATTCAGAGCTGGTGGCAACAACTCGACACGAACCGTCCCTTCATGTGTAAACTTAATCGCATTATTTAATAAATTGATTAAAATTTGTCGAATTTTGCTCTCATCTCCTACACAAATCAAGGGTGTATCCGAGTCTCCATGCGCAGCATCCAAATATTCGAGCGACAGAGCTTTCTCTTGAGCGCTGGGTTGAAACATCTCAATAATTTCATGAATCAAAGCTGAAACAGAAAAAGCTTTCGATTCCAATTTTATGCGCCCCGATTCAATACTAGCAATATCTAGAATCTCTCCAATCAGTTCCACCAAATGAGTGGCTGAAAACTGAATCTGCTTTAAAAATGCGCATTGCTCCGGGTCTGTGGTTTCCGACAACATCAGCTCCGCAAATCCAATGATCGGATTTAGTGGAGTCCGTAACTCATGACTCATCATCATCAAAAATTGATTCTTCGCCTCATTTGCATGATTAGCGTCCCTCAAAGCCTGCTCTAGCTCAAGCGAGCGCTTCCTAGATTCAGTCACATCCTGACAAACTCCCCAGACGCCCTCAATCTCGCCATTCACCCACATCGGCACCCCCTGAGTGTGACACCATTTATGTTCCCCCCGTCGATCACGCATCTCCAAGGTCAGGCCATAAGGAACACCTTCATCCAAGCACGTGTGCCAAGCGTTTTTGAGAGCCAATTGGTCCACCTTCGAATATAAAGATAATGCATCATCAATCGAAATTGGTGTGCCCACCGGCATCGCATGAATTTCGTATATTTGATCGGTCCAATAAAGATGATCTGTGGATTTGCGATAGCGCCAGCCTCCAACCTTAGCCATCGAACCGATCTCACTGAGGAAATTTTCCTGCTCTTTCAATTTCTCGCGTTGGCGAATTTCCTGAGTCACATTAGTTTGAGTGGACACATAATGCGTTACTTGTCCGCTCGAATCCACAACGGGCGATATTCGCCAAGATAAAATATACTCGCTGCCATCTTTACGGTAATTAGTGGTCATACCCTGAAAATTATCACCAGCTAGCAGTTTTGAACGTAAGCGATTTAAAACCTTTCGGTTTGTTTTAGGGCCTTGAAAGATTCGCGGGCTTTGCCCTAGCAACTCTGATTCACTATACCCCGACATACGGCAGATTGCCTTATTCACATACAGAATTTTTGGTCCGGGACGCTCCAAATTCGCATCCGTTATCAAGATTGCATCTGAAGACTGATCCAGTGATTTCGCCATTAATTGTTGCATCGATTCCGACTCGATTTCCCGCGTAATATCGCGCAAGCAACCGACCACCTTTAAAATCTCACCGCTATCTGGATCTCGTATAGTCTCGCGGGTTTCCTCAACCCATCGCTCCGACTGATCATAGCAAATAATACGGTAACGAAGCTTAAGCTCACCTGAAGGTGCCTCGGAGTACGCCTTCCGAACACGCTCGCAATCAGATGCGGCAACCAAGTCAATCAACTGCATGCGGCGGCGAATAAATTCCTGCTTCGAATAACCAGATAATTTTTGGATCGAATCTGAACAAAAACACTCCCAGCCCTCTTGATCGCTTAATTTAGATTCGCGCCACATCACCACCTCGGTCCGCAGTAAGATATCTTCGATTGTAGCCGCCTGTTCTTGTAATTGACGCCGTTGGATAGAATTCTCGTAAGCATAGCGTACGGAACGGGAAAGCGTAGCTCCACTCACTTCTTTTTTAGGAAAGAAATCAGAGATCCCGACGCCTTCCACTTGCTGATCCACCTCCTCGAACACTCGTGCAGAAAGCCCAGTTAGTAATATGATACTAACAAAGGCATTCCGTTCTCGTATATCACGAGCAAAGTCCACTCCATTCACAGCTCCCAGGCTGTAATCAATCAATATGACATCTGGATCATATTGCTCTAAGAACAAGTCTGGATCCGGGGCATGGTCCAACCATTGCAAACTGTAATCCGTCCCAGCCAGCCCCTCCGACAAAGCCTCTTCAGTCAGAATATAATCATCTTCACTATCTTCAATCAGGACAATGCTTATCGGCGAACTCATATAATAAATGGTCTCTAGGGCGCTCCAGGTTTAGGTATTTCGACCACTTCTACCCAGTATCTTTTAAGTTCGGCGATGACACTCACCAAACCATCAAAGCTCACTGGCTTCGTCACAAAAGAATTCACACCTGTTTCATAAGAACGGATGATATCCTCGTCCGACTTCGACGTCGTCAAGATAATGACAGGAATTCTGCGAAACACGGGATCCGCCTTCAACTTCTGTAAGGCTTCACGCCCATCCATTCGAGGCATATTCAAGTCCAATAAAATAATTAGAGCTGGTTCCGCCTGTTTCGCTGGATTCTCTTTCAATTCTTGGGTTAACAATTCGAGTAATTCAACTCCATCATTAACAAAAACATAGGGGTTACGTACCGCACAAGACTGCAAAGCTTCTTCGATCAAAAATTGATCATCTTCATCATCTTCAGCGATAACAAACTTTATAAGGGGGGGCATACATGTAAAGCTACTGTTAATTACCGTTTGGGCAAATAAAATTTCTACTCACAGGCAGATAAAACGAAAAAGTGGCGCCTTTCCCGAGATCAGAGTCTACATGAAGCTCGCTGCCGTGTCGTTCAACAATTCGCTTGCAGATCGCTAAGCCGATACCTGTCCCGGGATACTCAGAACGTCCGTTCAAACGTTGAAACACCTTGAAAATTTTATGTTGATACTTCGGATCCATGCCGATGCCATGATCTCTAACATAAATGCGCAATTTTGAATCCACGCACTCCGCGCGGATCTGGACCACAGGTGGCACATTCGGCTGCATGAATTTGAGCCCGTTGCTAATTAAATTTTGAAAAAGTTGGCGCATTTGCGATTCGTCAGCGACTACCGGAGGCATCCCCCCCTCGATCTCGATACGCCCCTGAGTCAGTTCCAAACGCTCGACGAAGGTATCCTGCAAATCAACCAGTAAAAGGTTTAAATCCACCTCCTTATGCGTCTGAGCACGCGTCTCCACACGAGCATAATTCAAAAGTTCCTCGATTAGCGTGCTCATACGATCAACTGCTCGCAGCATTCGATTTAAATAATCCCCCCCTTTTTCATCTAATGAATCACGATACCCAGTGTAAATACGCTCACTAAATGCCTTGATGATGCGCAGCGGCTCCTGCAAATCATGCGATGCAACTTGCGCAAATTCTTGCAAGTCACGGTTACTACGCTCCAGCTCTCGATTCGCACTCTTTAACTTTGCTTCAGCCTCTCGTCGCACCTGAACTTCCGCTTGCAGCTGGGCATTTAACTCTAAAGTTTCATCAACCAATACGCGATAACGTGCATTTTTGTGAACGATCCAGCCAGTCATCAAAACAGCTAAGCTCGCAGCCAGCCATAGCAAGCGATGCTTAACCACTTGCAACTGCACAAACAAACTAGGATCTGGGATGATGCGCAGTATAAAATTCAAGCCATACTTTTGAAAGCTCAACTCGTGTCCCCACTGCTGATACTGCTTCTCAGAGAGCTTAAAAGCTTCACGAATCTGATAACCATTGAGAGTTATCAGCATCCGCTCATTCTGCACATTAGAAAAGGCCAACTTGTGCAAATAAGCAGCAAAAGATATTTTTGCTAGAAACATATGGGTTCTACTCTCTTGACCCAGTCCATCCAGCTCCAGCGGATATGCAATCAAGCCTGCTAGCCCAGATTCGGTAGAGGCAATATGAATGCGAACAGCTTCCTGATCTTCTGCCTGTTCAGCAAGGAGTCGTTCATAGCTAGGAAATGCCCTTTGCAACTCCTCAATCCGCGCCTCATCACCAATCCATTGCTCCCCCGATGAGCCATATGAGTAAATATATAAACCTTCGACCACGTTTAAGCGATCTTCTAGCACTGCAAAATCAACACCTAAGCCCGTAAATGAAGTGCCCGCAGCAGCATATGGAACCTCTGAAGCTGCGACTCCACTCCGCAGCAAGCCCAATAGCCGGACTACATCGTCAAGCTCTGCGATGATTTCCCGCCGCATACTCGCCAACATGAGTTGGCTATCTTTCTCAAATAATTTCCGATCTAAAGCAACACTAGTGGAAATTACTGTATAAGCGATTAACGCCCCCCCCAATGTAGCTAGAAAAGCAGATCGAGCAGGAGAAGTCAGCGAAACGATACAATGCTCTCGAAATAATAAGAGCCATGCAATGCACACGATGAGTAGAAAATATAGCTGATCTGTAACCCCTCCAACAAAGGTACGATTGCCCCCATCGAGGCTCAATAAATGCGTCAGAAGAGCCGAAATTAATAAGGCGACCATGACCACCCAACAAACCGCAGCTAGAAAATACGCCCAAGTGTAGCGTCTCAAAAACAGTAGACTCACAAGAAAAACAGTGAAGCTTAAAAAATATAGCACACTAAACGCATGCGGCTCACTCCTCGCGAAGACTTCTAAGAATGGTGCCTTAAAGATTGAAACCGCAAAAACAGGCACACACAAAAACACCAGTTCCAGGACTCCAAGCCCCATGAGTAGGCACAAGCAAACTGGCCTCTCATATCGCCGTGAATTGAAAAATAGCGAGCGCCAACAAATGGCTCCATAAATAAACAGAGCCACCGATAAAAATGGATGTGAAGGCACTCCCAATCCTGCACCCGCAGTAGATTCAGAAGCACAAAACCACCATACTGCAGTCAGAAGACCGCTCAAGCACAGCAAACCCGAAAGCCATTGCTGAACGACTTCGGCACTCACAGATTTCACCCAGCCAAGATAACTCACATAATTAACGATAAAAGACTAGGCAATCATGACAAACCTATTCACTCAGCTCTGCTCTAATATTTTTTGAAAGGTATCCGATTCTCATCCAAGCTTAATCTAATCTAAAGGTACCTTCTGCTAGAGTGGTAACATGTTCCTCTATCACATGTCATGAAACGATCACATTCCACTCCACTCAGTATCGCTTTAATCAGCTTATCCAGCCTAGCGCTCATAGGTTGCACCACCACTGGTAGCTCACCGGAAAGCACGACCATCAGCCAGCGCATCCCAGAAAACTGGGCACACGGCTCAGAAACAATGAGTCAGGCCACTGCAGTCGACTTAAGTGGATGGTGGCAGCGCTTTGGCGATCCCGTGCTCAACGACTTAATCGTAGAAGCACTGCAAAATAATACTGACAGCCGTAGCGCCCTCTCATCGATCCGCCAAGCCCGCGCCGAGCGTGGCTTGGCCAATGCGCAACTCTGGCCCTCAATCGATGCCAGTGCAGGCGCATCGGGATCCCATGTTAATAATCTGAATACAGACAACACGAGCTCCTCAGAAAGCTACAGTGCCGGAATCGATGCCAGCTGGGAAGTGGATTTATTTGGGCAACAAGCGAAATACCTGGAAGCCTCCGAAGCAGAACTCGCGGCGAGTGTTGAAGACTTCCATGACGCGCAGGTCTCACTGGCCGCGGAAGTTGCGACCGCTTATCTAGACCTGCGCGCTTATGAAATACAGCTCGGCATCGTCCAAGAAAACCTAAGCACTCGTGAAAGTACCTTGGAAATCATCCAATGGCAGGAACAAGCCGGTGAAGGCGATGCACTCAGCACTCAGCAAAGCCTCAGCACAGTGGAGCAAGCACGCGCACAAATCCCGGCCTTGGAGCAAAGCATCCAAGAGATCCGCAACAGTCTGGCGATCCTAGTAGGCCGCACCCCTGCAGAGCTACAATCACTCCAGTCCACGGCTAAATTTCCTCAAGCACCGGATCAACTCACACGAACGATCCCAGCCGACACTCTAAGTCAGCGCCCTGATCTTCGCTCTGCCGAACGCCATATCGAAGCGGCAGCTGCCAATCTCACTGCCACCGAACGCAGCCGCCTACCATCATTGAATCTAAATGGCTCCATCGGCATAGAGGCCTTTAAAGCAGGCGATTGGCTAGATCCTGAGCAAATCATCAGCAACGCCATCGCCAGTTTGAGTGCACCGATCTGGGATGCAGGACGAATCAGTCGCAATATCGAAATTCAAAAAGAAACACTTACGCAAGCCTACCTCAACTATGAGAGCGAGGTGCTGGCCGCACTCGCCGAGGTGGAAAACGCACTCTCCAGCATCGATCAGCTCAATCAAGAACTCGCGATCCTTCAGCGCGCCAGTGCCGCCGCCAGCAAGGCCACAGAACTCGCCCAGATGCAATACGAGAGTGGCGAAGCCGACCTGCTGACCGTGCTCGACACACAACGTACGGAGCTCTCACTCGACCAAGATCGTATCAGCACCCAAGCCGAAGTGCTACAAGCACACGTGGAGCTCTACAAAGCACTGGGTGGCGGCTGGTCCACTCCCCTGTCACTCACACAACTCTAAAATCAATCCAACATGAATACAAACGACTCCAACTCCGACATCAGTTTGGCCGATGCCATTCAAAAAGGCCGCCCCAACAGCAAGAAGCGCGCACGACTCATCAGCGCCCTAGTCATTTTGTTACTAGCGCTCGCACTCTGGCAGTTTCTGGGCTCCAGCGCCAAGCCTCAGCACTCGGGCCCCCAATTTAGCACCGCTCCCCTCAAGCGCGGAGAAATCAGCCTGACAATCACAGCCACTGGCAATCTGGAACCGACTAATGAAGTCACCGTCGGTAGTGAACTCTCAGGCACTGCCCGCGAAGTGTATGTCGATTACAATGACCGCGTCACTAAAGGCCAGGCAATGATGCGCTTAGACACCACCACATTGGAAAATACTCTCAAGGCAGGACAAGCGGACCTCGAATCCGCGAAGGCAAATCTAGCTCAAGCCAAAGTCAGCTTAAAGGAGGCCCAAGCGACCCTCCAGCGCCAGCAAGAGCTCCACACGCTCAGTGAAGGTCGCATTCCTTCCAAAGCCGACCTCTCCACCACCGAAGCCTCAGCCGAGCGCGCCGCTGCCGAAGTGCTCAGCGCAGAAGCTGCAATCGAACAAGCTCAGGCTGAAATAAACATTATTAAAAGTAACTTAGACAAATCGATCATCCGCTCGCCAGTCGACGGCATCGTATTGAGTCGCAGCATCGACGCCGGGCAAACAGTGGCCGCCAGCTATTCCACACCAGAGCTCTTCGTTGTCGCCGAAGACCTGAGCCAAATGAAACTCGAAGTCACTGTAGCCGAAGCGGATATCGGTCGAGTCGAATCAGGACAAAGCGCCACCTTCCAAGTCGACGCCTGGCCCGATCGCACATATCAAGCAGAAGTGCTCAAGGTATCCTACGGATCCTCTGAAACGGATAACGTGGTTACCTACGAAACCGAACTCAGCGCATCCAACGAAGACTTGAGCTTGCGCCCCGGTATGACAGCTACCGCAGACATTCATGTCGCTCAGCACAGTGACGTGCTGCTCGTGCCGATCGCGGCCCTACGCTTCGAACCAACACCTCCGGATCAAGCACCCAAAACCAGTAGCAACAGTAACGAGAGCTTTCTCAGCAAGCTCATGCCCGGCCCTCCCCGTCGTGGCGGCAGCGGCAGTGGCCGCCCGCAGAACGATAACATGCTGGAACGTGGCAGTGGTTCCACCATTTGGATTTTACAGGACAATCGACCAAGCCCCATCGAAGTCACCATCGGTCTCAGTAACGGACGTTACACAGAGGTCAGTGGAGATGGCCTAAATGAAGGCTCCGAAGTCATCCTCAGCGAAAGTATTTAAATTATGAATACATCCCCACAGAAACTCATACATTTACAACAGTTGACCAAAACCTACGGGCAAGGCAGCGCTGCATTCAAGGCGCTCAAGGGCATTGACCTCACGATTCATCAGGGGGAATTCGTCTCAATCATGGGCCCCAGTGGCTCTGGTAAATCGACACTCATGAATTTGCTAGGCTGCCTCGACCGCCCCACCACAGGTAGCTATCTATACGAGGGGATCCCAGTCGAAACGCTCGATTCAGTGCAACTCTCGCTGCTGCGCCGTCATGCGCTGGGGTTTATTTTCCAAGGTTTCAATCTACTCGCGCGCACGAGCGCCCTCGAAAACGTAGAACTCCCCCTGCTCTATCGCGGCATCAAGCGCTCAATGCGCCATACAATGGCACGCGATGCGCTCGCCCAGGTGGGGCTCCCCGACAAGGAGCGTAACACACCGGCCGAGCTCTCAGGCGGTCAACAACAGCGCGTCGCCATCGCCCGCGCCATCGTCAGTAATCCAACCACACTCTTTGCCGATGAACCCACTGGTAACTTGGACTCTCAAACCACAGAGGAAATCATGGAATTGCTCACCCGGTTGAACCGCGAGCGCAACATCACGATTCTCATGGTCACCCACGAGGACGATGTCGCCACCTATGCCCAACGAACCGTCCATGTCATCGACGGACTCATTCAAAAAGACCACGTAAATCCTCCACTCCCGCAGGCCGTCCTCTCATGATCTCAATGCTCACCAACGCCTTCTTTATCGCTCTGCGCGAAATCAAGCGCAACTTGATGCGCGCCTTCCTGACGGTGCTCGGCATCATCATCGGTGTCGCCGCCGTGATCACCATGGTCACTCTAGGCGACGGCACCACTCAAGCGGTCAAAGACAACATTTCTAACCTCGGAAGCAACTTAGTTATGGTGCGGCCAGGTTCTGGCTTCGGGCCACGCTCCAGTTCAGCGGGTGTGCCCAATTTCACCGAAGCCGATGTAACAGCTATCGCCGAGCAGGTGCCCGGTGTCGCTGCCATCGCCCCCGTGCGCAACAGCTCACTCAGCACGATCTACCGCCAAGAAGCCCGCAGCACCTCAGTGACGGGCAGCACACTCGACTATTTTGAAATCAATAGTTGGGAACTAGCCGAAGGGCGCTACTTCACCACAACCGAAGCCAAGACGGGAGCTGCTGTGGCAGTAATCGGAAACACGGTAAAGACAGAACTCTTCGACGACGAAGATCCAATCGGGCAAAAGATCCGCGTCGGCCAAGCTTCCTTGCAAATTATCGGGATCTTAAAAGCCAAGGGCCAGGCTGGCATGGGGGACCAGGATGACACGATGGTGGTGCCCCTCACCACCATGCAACGCCGCCTCGGCGGACGCTCCTCCGGACGCGACATTAGCCAAATCAGTATTTCAGCCGAGGATGACTTTGATAGCGATTTACTAATCAGCAATATCACCTCGCTCATGCGTCAGCGCCGCAATTTACAAAGCAATCAAGACAACGATTTCAACGTTTTCGACACACGCCAGATCGCCGAAACCCTGAGCTCTTCAACTCAATTAATGACCACCCTGCTAGCCGCCGTAGCAGCAGTCTCACTCCTCGTCGGCGGGATCGGCATCATGAATATTATGCTGGTATCCGTCACCGAACGCACCCGGGAAATCGGTATTCGCCTCGCCATAGGAGCCACTGCCCGCGAAGTATTATGGCAGTTCTTAGTCGAAGCGCTCACACTCTCCTGTGTAGGTGGAATCGTGGGGATCACATTAGCCTACATCTTCTGCTCTCTGATCGCACCACTGATTCAAATTGGCTTCGTATTTAATACGCAGATCAATCTAATCGCATTTGCCTTTTCCGCACTGGTTGGCATCGTCTTTGGCTTTGCTCCAGCCCGTCGTGCCGCCAAGCTTGATCCCATCGACGCTTTGCGTCATGAATAATAGAACTATGCGAATATTAGTCGTCGAAGATGATAACGGCCTACGCCGCAGCCTGAGCGCAACTCTCAAGGACGCTGGCTTTGCGGTGGACGCCGCCGCCGATGGTGAAGAAGGTCTCTACAAGGCCAGTGAAGATCTCTACGACGCCATCGTGCTGGATGTAATGATGCCACGCATGGATGGCTGGCAGGTCTTGGAAGCCCTACGCCCTGAGCATAGCACGCCCGTGCTGATGTTGACCGCGATGGACACGGTGCCCGATCGTATCAAAGGGCTCAATGCTGGCGCCGACGATTACTTAACTAAACCTTTTGATAGCGACGAATTGGTGGCTCGCTTACGCGCACTGATCCGCCGTAGCAGTGGTGCGAGCAGCTCAATACTACAAGTGCAGAGCTTCCAACTCGATACCGCCAAGCGCACGCTCAGCAATACCAAGGGCGAAATTGAGCTCACCGCCCGCGAGTATTCTCTATTCGAATACATGGCGCTGCATCGTGGCGAAGTCGTCAGCCGCAGCCTTCTCTACGAACGCCTCTTTGACGAAACTGATAATAGCCTGTCTAATCTCTTGGACGTCCACGTCTCTAATCTGCGTAAAAAGCTCGGTTCAGACGTCATCAAGACCCGCCGCGGCCACGGCTACTACATCGAATGAAATCCCCCTTCCAATCCATCCGCTGGCGCATCCAAGCCTGGCATGGGCTCATCCTCTTCATCGCGATCGCAGCCTTCTGCCTGACTGCCTATCAATTAGCGTGGTTTAATCAATTACGCCGTATTGACAGCGAAATCCAACATCTGGAACGCGAGCTCATCCGCACCTTGCTTCGCCAGAACAAAGACAGCCGCGCATCAGAATCGCGGAGTGTGAGCAATGTACATAAATCCACCAAGGAAGTTCGGCCCCTATTACCGGAGGAGTTTCTCACACTACTACAAACGGACTCTATCGAAGTACCAGAAGAAATGAGCACCCGCTTCAGTGGCCAGGAAGCCAGCCATAACTTTTTCAGCATTGCCGACAGAGAGGGCAAGGTTCTGCTACAATCAGAGAACGCCCCGCAGCGACTCGAGTTCCTGCCCTTACCAGAAGGCTCCGAAATGGTCGAGACCTCCCGCAGCACCGGAGACTACCGTGAGATTGCCCGCAGCGTGCCCTTCGGCTTACGCACGATTGTGGGCCGAGAACTCGGCCCAGAGCGCGCGGAGATGCAGCGTTTCGCGCTCTCTCTCGCAGCGATCGGACTCACCCTATGGGGCTTAGGCCTACTGGGCGGCTGGTGGCTGGCTGGCAAGGCAATCCAACCCATCCAGCGTATCAGTCGCACTGCCACACGCATCGCCGAAGGCAACCTGAATGAACGGATCGATACCGATGGCGGCACCAGCGAACTCGACCAATTAAGCCATGTGCTCAACCACACCTTCGAGCGCCTCAACGCCGCCTTCGAACGCCAAAGGCAATTCACCGCCGACGCTTCCCACGAGCTGCGCACCCCACTCACTATTTTACTCTCTGAGACGCAACGTATGCGCAAACCAGGGCACCAAAGAGACAACAGCGAATATCTGGAATCCTTCGACCTCTGCCACGAAAGCTGCCTTCGTATGCGTCATTTAGTGGAGAGCCTACTAATGCTAGCGCGTCAAGATGACGGCGCGCCCGCTCAGGCGCTGAGCGATTGCCAACTCTCCGAGTGCATTCGCCAAAGCATCGCTCAGCATCAACCATTGGCCGAAGCGAAGGCCATCGAGATCCTATCAGAACTTGAAGACAGCCCCTTAAAAGCCGATCTCAACAGCCTGATGATCGTCCTCAACAACCTCATCGGTAATGCGATTCAGCACCATCCTGGTACCGGCACTGTACATATCAGCTGCGGCCGCCAAAACGGCACCGTCTACATTCAAGTCCGCGACAACGGCCCCGGCATTAGCGAAGACGACCTCCCACATATCTTCGAACGCTTCTACCGAGCCGATAAATCACGCAACGGTGAGCAAAGCCACTCCGGCTTGGGTCTCGCACTGGTACAAACCATCGTCCGCAACATGAAAGGCCAAATCGAAGTCAATAGCACAGTCGGCACTGGTAGCACCTTCACAATACACCTACCGAGCAACATTCTCTATCGGGCTGCGCGCGTGAATACTTTGACTCCAAAGCTCTAATTCAGGCTGCTGCGCTTTATATGTGGGCGCCCCCGTCTCTCCGTGAAGGTACCTAAAAAAGGCGGGGCACTCGCCCCGCCTTTTGGCATCATCTAAAAATGAGTATTAATTTGACGCGTCTTGCATGCTTTCACCGGCATCTTCGATGTCTTCGCCGATACCGTCGACAGTGTTACAAGCTGTCATTGCAATCAATGCACTAAAAAATGCGAGTAGGCTGAGTGTTTTTTTCATAATGTATATATTAGTTTAAGTAGAGTTGATTTACATAGGCTTCTTACCACGAACTGCTCCAGCGACGGCCGAAACAATCAATAGCACGAGGAATACGAAGAAGAGAATCTTAGCGATACCAGCGGCTGCGCCAGCGACACCACCGAACCCAAGTACGGCTGCGATGATTGCAATGATGAGGAATGTGAGTGACCATGATAACATGATGTGTGCCTTTCTGTTGTGGTTATTAGTTTAGATATGTTTAAGAGGCTTTATTACATAGAAAGCGCTGTGCCAACTCCGCCACAAATATCACTAACAACTATAAAACAATGACTTACAGAAAACAAAGGAATTAATCTAATATAGAAATACCGTAATTTGCACGCCAAACCTTAGCCCCTCATTGCAGTGTGCACGACGCTTCGTCCTCATCATTAGCAGAGTATTCAAGCTCTAGGCAGATAAGGCTAACAGCCTAGATTTCGTCCTTCACTTGTGCGTAACTAATCAGGGCGAACAATCCCGTGCCCCCAATTATGTTTCCTAGCAATGCAGGCAAGATACACTTAAAAACTGCATCCAACCAGTCGAGTTCTCCATTCAACGCAAGTAAGCACCATTCGGTGGCTCCCGCGACAACGTGAGTCAAGCCACCAAGTGCGATCATATAAGTCACGAGGAAGATCACCCAAAACTCATTCCCCTTTGCGCTGGGTAGCACCCACACAATGGAGGCCACCATAAAACCAGCAGGTATGCCATAGAGCAATGTTTGCGTCGTGGAGTATTCAAGTAAGTGATGCGATATCTCTAACGCGGCGGCGACTTGAGATTCGGGTAATATGGCACCGTGATACGCAAAGTAGGCAGATAGCCAAGCGCCCAGCATATTTGCAGTAAAAACGACCACCCAAAGCCTTGCTGTACATTTTAAATTACGAGCGGTTCGATCTCCTAATACCGGCAAGACCACTGAAATAGTATTTTCAGTAAAAAGCTGTAGCCTGCCTAAAATAACAATAATAAATCCGACGGCATAGCCACCATTCGAAAGCACTGTCTGCAAAGGATTGCCAGTGAGATGCCCATGCAGAAAAGCTTTACAATAAATTGATAAACTCAGCACCATGCCCGCTGCAATGCCAGACCAGAACAAAGAAGACATCGGTCTCGCCAATTCTTCCAGCCCTTCGCGGCGTACGACTTCGTAAATCTGCGGTGAAGGCATCCCCATGTGCCCCTTCGCTTGAGATTTATCAAGCGCGCTTAATTTCTTCTTTTTGCTAACCTCGGACACAATACATATTTAGTTATAAGCTAGCTTCGCTTTACCAAACAACATGCCAATCTGCACTTCGATTGCAACAAAAACGCCTGATCGCAACAAGGTGAGCGCCACAGGCTTGCGCTAGAGCGCACTCTATACCATGTAAGTTCCTGTTAAAGTCGAGTGCTCCTGTTTTTATAACATAGGCATCGTGCAGAACGCATAAGAACTCCTCGAATGGCCGTGCATTTTGCATCAAAATAATCGGCCGCATCCAGTCCAGCCCTAGTCAATTTACAATGGCATAGATTTCGCTAACGCCAAGCAGGACAAGATATGCACTATTTTTTTAAGCAAAGAAAGAAACATCCAATAGCGCCTATGAATAGAACTCGGCTAATATCCGGCGTCAGCACGGGCCTGTTGGCATTAGTAAGCCTCTGTGCTCTACACACTCACACATATGCTCAAGAAAAGCTAGCAAGTGCAATGGAAACGGCACTGAGCCACAGCAGCGACTATCAAACCCTCTCGCATTCAGCTAAGCGTATCAGTTACACATCTTGCTTACCCTGCCACGGAGAAGAAGGCAGAGGCAAACAAGATGTATTTGCGCCGGCACTCGCAGGCCAAAAACGCTGGTACCTTGAACGGCAAATCAAAAACTACCAACAAGGCATCCGTGGGATGCACAGTAGCGACATTGCTGGTGCCAGCATGCGCGCAATGTCACTCTTACTACTCGATCAGGATGTTATGAACGCGGTCCTCGATGAAATTGAAGAATTTCCGATTCCACCCGCAGTGCAGCTGAACAATCAGCCATACAACATAGAATCAGGAAAGGAGCGCTATACCATCTCCTGTGCTCATTGTCACGGAGAACGTGCCGAAGGTGATCAAGCTCTAGGGGCACCACGTTTAAATACGTTGCCCGCATGGTATACACTGCGGCAGCTTCGCAATTTCCAAGCTGGAATACGTGGTCAACATAATGATGACACACGCGGAAAAGAGATGCGCCCCATGGCTATGGCTGTTTACAACGAACAAGCGATACAAGATGTAGCCGCCTACATCGCCACTTTGCAGGATAAAGACCTATCACATTAATGCTACATGGATATGACCAAAGTACACCGATCACTCTTACTCTTATGCGCACTGGGCCTAAGCTCTGTACAAGCTCAACAAGAACGCACTCAAATCACATTAGATTCAGTTGCCCACGAAGCCCAAGCGCTGATAGAGCAGCCACCGCGGCAACCAGAAGCACTCGCTGAGAATTTACAGTCCCTTAGCTATGACCAGTATCGGGACATACGATTTCGTCCATCCGAAGCCCTATGGTGGAATGCAGACTCAAAATTCCGAGTTGAATTCTTCCACCCGGGACACCTATTTCAAGACCAAGTCGAAATCTTTGAAGCCTCGGACACGCATGTGCAAGAGATCCCCTTCCTGAAGAATGCTTTTGATTATGGCAACAGTGGCTACGACCCTGGCTTTTTTAAGAAACCTAAAGCTTACTCAGGCATACGTGTAAAATATCCGGTCAACAACCAAGACGTCTACGACGAACTCATTGTCTTTCTAGGAGGCTCCTATTTTAGGGCGATCGGCGCGGGGCACAATTTTGGGCTTTCGCTGCGCGGATTGGCAATGAACACCATCGGCGAGCAGGAAGATTTCCCACGCTTTACAAAGCTCTGGCTCAAAAAGCCGGAAGCAAATTCAAATCAATTAACGCTGTTCGCTCTGCTAGAAGGCGAAAAGGTCACGGGTGCCTACCGCTTTGACGTTCGCTCACAAGGAGTCACCCAAATTGATGTGCATACGCGTCTATTCTTTAGAGCCGGCGGCGCAGCCGAAGTCGGCATCGCCCCCTTGACAAGTATGTTTGTGCATGGAGAAAACAGTAACAACCCAAATTTGACAGATTGGCGCCCAGAGGTACATGACTCTGATGGTATGCTGGTACATGCCAACAATGAATGGCATTGGTTCCCCCTAGAAAACCTGCCCGGGCGCACGATCCAACGTTTGCCCACGGCCAAATTACGCGGCTTTGGACTTCTACAACGGGATCGTGATTTTAAAAATTATAAAGATCTCGAAGCAAACTACCAACGACGTCCTTCGGCATGGATCGAGCCGATTGGCAAGTGGTCTACTGGAGAGATTGTACTCTACACCTTCGGCACCGATACCGAAGCCACCGACAATGTGACCGCCTTTTGGAAGCCGGATATCGATGCCAACACGCAAGACCGCACAGAGTTTTCCTATAGAATTACTCTTCAAACAAAAGACCCGGCGCATGAACTCGCGAAAGTGCTCGAAACCAGAGTGGGCCAACGCACCTTAGACAGCAATGCAAGTACGGTCATCATCGAGTTCAGTCGCCCGGAATCGATTGGATTGGATGAAATTGATCGCTTAAGTGTAGGCTTCGAATATGGTGGCGCCCAAGCGATTGAAGCCCCCATCATACAATACAATGAGCCGGAGGATCGCATCCGTGTCTTCGCAAACTTTAAGACACCTCAGGAGCACCCACAGGAAAGCCCCTACAGAATGTCGGCTCAACTCCTGCGAGAAGGGCATCAAGTATCCGAACGCTGGAACTATATATGGAAACACTGAGCCACCTACCGGCAAATACACAGACTGCGCAAACTGATTTGGCCTACAATCGAATCGATGCACTCCTACGCGCCTATGGCTTCAGCCATGCGGTGACACGAAGTCGATATTGCCTAGAGATCTTAGAACAGGCACTAGAGGCATCCACAAAGGAAGCAGAGCAAGCACTCGAAACAGTGGCGGCTCGCATAGCCCTACGGCGTATTCATTCTGGTGTGATCGCCATATCTGAAGCCGCTGAGCTTGCTACAGAAGCTGTGAGTGTTGAGGATCTCTATTTGGCACTACAGGCAGCCAAAATTCCTCAAAATGCAGCCGAAATCATCCTATCTGGCTCGTCTATAGACGAATCCCGCTTAGAAACCATTCGCGCCCATTATCAAAGTCAGGCCAAGCCAAGCTTACGCCGAACTTCGATGGGCGCCCCCTCCCTACGCTTCGATGCGATCGATGAGGTCACGAACTCCACCGAACGCTACCTGCAAAAGCACCCCGTAGTCTTAAAAGCGCTCAAGTTATCGATCGCGAGCATCACTCTCTACATCGTTTATATTTTTGCAAGATGAACACTCCCACTGCATCCACCTCCCCCAGTTCACCTGTAAGTCGCTATCTGTTTTTTATAACATTTGCAGGGATCGTGCTCACCAGCTTACTCTTGTTTGGAGACTGGCTATATCGGACAGGTCTTTCCCCGGCCAAATGGACCTTGTTGGCGATCTACCTAATCTTGACTTCAGGGCTAGCCTTCGGCTTTTGCCAATCGCTCTTTGGCTTTTTAGTTACACTGCGTGGTAAGGACCGTTTGAATATAATGAACCGTCTACCCGAGCGACCAATAGGAAAGCCCATCATACATTCTAACGTAGCGCTTCTCTTCCCGATCTACAACGAAGATCCCACCCGTTTTTTCAGTGGAATTGAAGCCATGTACGAAGCCCTGGAAGAGGCCGGAGTGATCCAACACTTCACCTTTTTCATACTCAGTGATTCGACCAATCCGAACCGCTGGATCGAAGAAGAGCGGCAATGGTTGCAACTCACCAGGAAGCGAGATGCAAAAACAAAAATCATCTATCGCCACCGAATCTCGAATATCAACCAAAAGAGCGGCAACGTAAGCGATTTCTGCCGTCGCTGGGGCAGCCACTTTGAACACATGGTTTGCTTTGATGCAGACAGTTTAATGTCCGCGGACTGTCTCATCAAGCTCGTGCGAATGATGGAAGCAAATCCAAAAATTGGCATTCTACAAACAGCCCCTCGCCTGACGGGTGCTAAAACACTCTTTGCACGCTTTCAACAATTTGCCAACCGTATCCATGGCGAAATCAGCTCGGCAGGACTTAATTTTTGGCAACAAGGCAATGGGAACTACTGGGGCCACAATGCCATCATTCGAGTGCGCCCCTTTATAGAAAAATGCGCTCTACCGGAACTGCCTGGCAGTAGTGCGCTCGGCGGCCGCGTGCTCAGTCACGACTTTGTGGAAGCAGCTCTCATGAGAAAAGCTGGCTATGAGGTATGGCTCGCCTATGACATGGAAGAGAGCTACGAAGAACTCCCCCAGACCTTGCTCGACTTTGCACAACGTGACCGGCGCTGGTGCCAAGGCAACTTACAGCACGCCTGGATCGCCCTCTTCGCAAAGATCCCATTCTTAAATCGTATCCATATGCTCAATGGTATTTATGCTTACCTAGCCGCACCACTCTGGCTGCTGTTCATAGGCCTGAGCACACTCATTGCTTACAGCTGGGAAAGCAGCGGCTTGAGCTTACTGATACGACCGGCTTTATTTAGCTTGTCTCCAGAGAGCATCAGCCTCCACGGAATCGCGATTCTTACGCTTACGTTCTCACTAATATTCTTACCAAAACTATTCACCTTGATTCGTCTGATGCTCGACAGCAAATTTCGTCAGCAATTCGGGGGCGGTATGCGAGCTTGCTCAGGGATACTGGGGGAAATCACCTTCTTCACCTTGCTAGCCCCTAGTTTAATGCTGTTCCACAGTGCCTTTGTGCTCGGCACTTTAACCGGTAAACGTGTGACATGGAATGCACAGAACCGCGGCTTAAGCCATACTACGTGGAGCGCAGCCTTCGCAGCGCAACACGGTCAGACATTCGTCGGCCTCAGCTGGACAATATTGGCCATAGCGATCGACCCGTTGCTCTTTTATTGGATGTGTCCGGTATTAATTGGATGGCTTCTCTCGATCCCGCTTTCCGTCACCAGTAGTCACGATGATTTTGCACGTTGGCTGAAAGCACATAAGCTATTGGTCACGCCAGATGAAATCGAAGCACCCGAAATTTTCAATAAGTTGGCGAGTGCCGAAAAAGCGCAGCCTAAAATGCCACAAGCCATTAAAACTCTCAGAGAAGACTTTGCACTGCTACAAACTATCCTAGATCCCTACATTCTGTCTTTGCATCTGCACTTTTTACCACGCCGCCACAAGCAACCAACACAAACAGCGGAAAAGCTACAGAAGCTAGCAGACCGTTTAATGCAAGAAGGCGCACAAGCTTTAAGTTCCAACGAAAAAAATCGAATTTTAAACGACTCCTTAACGCTCAGCCGATTACACAAAGAAATCTGGACAGCACCAGAGACTAGCTTGCCGCCTTGGTGGCGACTCGCGATGAGCCGCTACAATAGACGCAGCTCTTTTGTTGCGGAACTCAGTCAGTAATAAAAATGCAGCACTTACAACAGAGGCAATTCGAAGAAGAAAGTGCTCCCTGCATCCAATTTACTGATACATCCAATTTCACCAAGGTGTGCATCGATAATATCTTTAGAAATTTTAAGCCCTAGGCCTGTGCCTTTAACGGCACCTGTTGCGTCGCCACGTGTATATGCATCAAAGATCGTATTCACCGTTTCTGGATCCATTCCAGGGCCTTGATCCGACACTTCGACACGGCAGAAATCTTCATGCTGAAAAGCTCGTATTTCAACAGTTCGTCCAGCACCGGAATATTTGATCGCATTGACCACCAAATTATTCAGCACGATACGTAGCTTTTCTTTGTCGGCCTGCAGTATGATAGAAGATTCAGGGGCGGCATAGCTCAGGCTCACATCGTGCGCAGTCGCCACATCATGATGCGCATCAATCGACTCGGCGACTAGGTCGCATACTGCAAATTCTGAAATATCAAGTTCGTTGGTATTCTCTTCCACCCGCGATAGATCGAGTAAATTCTCGATGGTCGACAACTGACGGTTCACGTCGTCGCGAGCAGTTTCCACCAGCTCGATTTGATCTGAATTCAACTCACCAAGTTGCTGCTCCAAAAGCAAGTAAAGGCTAATACGTGCGCTGGTGATCGGAGTCTTCAACTCGTGGCTCACTGTGGCCAATAGATTTTTCCGCAAGCTATCCGATAGTTTAAGTAAAGTCGCCTCTTGGAATATAACTGCGATACTTGGCTTTGCGTTCGTAGATTGATAACTAAAGTCACCCGAATCGGGCGCATCAAAAGGAAACGCATGCACCAAATACCACTTATCTTCCCCCGCAACAGATATGCGTATGGCATCGTTCATTTCCTTCGATAGCTGTGGCTCATTCGTTTCAATTGTTTTTAGCAGGAGCTCCCTCACTTCGCTCGGCAGCTGATCTTTCAAGGTCGACTGCGAGTACAAATGGCTGGCGCTGGGGCTGAAATAGGTTGGCTCCAGTTCTTCTGAAAAAATGAAAAACGCATCGGGAGATTGATCTAAAATAGAGCGAATGGCACTCGTGGATCGAATCAATTTTTCATTGGTCAATTCCTGGTACTCTTTAAGTCTAAAAGTCATCCCTTCCAGACTGCGAGCGAGCTTTCCCAACTCATCGTTCTCGTTATATTCAATATCGAGTCGTTCACTATCGGACCCGAAATCCTCCATACCATGCGAGATCGCTTCGATAGGACAGATAATCCGGCGCCATAGTATGGTCGATATCGCGAGCGTTAACACAATAGCAATCAGCATCCCCCCAATCACGACAGCATAAAGAATTTCGACGCGTTTTTTAATTTGCGCCTGAATGTGCATGAGTGACTCATTGATGGTATTGCGCAGTTGCCGTGCCGCATCATTGGTCTCTTTGATCAAAGCATACAGTGCTTTGGGATCGCCTTGCCCTTCCGACAAATGGGTTGCCAACTCAGCGATGGATTGAAGATTCCCATTAAAACTTCGATCATCTTGCATAAACTCCTGAAGCTTCAACTGCATGATATTTGAAAGCTTCAATTTTTCAGCACCTTGATCGATGCGTACGGATAGACGCCTCATACTCACCCGATCTCGATCGCGGCCCAAATAACCTTCGCCCTCATCCAGCAAGACTTCCAGAGCATATAAGGTGCTCTGGACATCCCCCAAGTTGCGACTAAGCGCTAATTTGGTATAAGAAATCTCCTCTGTATCGCGATAGAGCCACTTCACATCCAAGACCAGGAAATACATAATTCCTAGGAACAGTAGCAACAGCGGTAAAATACCGAGATAGATGCGAGAGCGCAGCGACAACTTCATAACTAACAGAGGCCGAGTTTCTTACGTTTGCGATAGAGTGTGGCCGGATCGATACCTAATACGTTTGACGCCTCGTCTAAACTAGCCGTCTTAGCCACCACCCGCTTGATGTGTGCGGCTTCAAGCTCCTCCAAGCTAATGAGGCTTCCCGTAGTGATACGTCCCTCAGACTCAGCATGGAACTCAACGGGCAAATCGGCCTTGGTCAATTCTTGTCCCTCACTTAGTATCAGCGAACGTTCGATCACATTTTTGAGCTCTCGCAAGTTGCCTGGCCAAGCATAATCCACGATCGCCTGCTGTGCATCCTCAGCGAGCACGACTCGCCCGCGTCCCAACTGAGCCGCGAAAAAGTCGACATACCTTTGAGTGATCGAAAGTATATCGCCTGGCCGCTCTCGCAAGGAGGGCATTTGTAGCCCGATCACATTAAGTCGATAAAACAAATCTTCTCGAAAGGTGCCGGCTTCTACTTCTTTAGAAAGGTCACGATTAGTCGCAGCCAATACGCGGACGTTTGCTTTACGAGTGCGTGTTTCACCGACGCGTTCAAATTCACGATCCTGTAGCAGCCTCAGTAATTTCGGCTGAATCTCGAGCGCCACTTCACCGATTTCATCTAGAAAAAGTGTGCCCCCATCGGCCGCAGAAACTTTGCCCCAAGTATCTTTAGTCGCCCCGGTGAAGGAGCCTTTAATATGCCCGAAGAGCTCACTTTCGAGTAGCTCTTTTGATAAACTTGGACAGTTCACCGTTACAAATGGTTTGTCGCGACGTTGACTATTGGCATGTACGTGACGCGCCAGCATCGTCTTCCCCGTACCACTCGAACCTAGGATTAAAATATTGGCCTCCGAAGCGGCCGCCTTGGTCGCAATACGAAATGTCTCCTGCATTTCCGGTTCATTCGACTCGAACTGCAAAGTGGGATTCGAAGACTCTATGATCCCCTTTAGTTCTTTCAACTTACCACTGTCCGCGAGGCTCTTTTCAAGCTTGGCTAAGAGCTGTCGCAGATCTTCTGGAATGAAGGGCTTTTGTATATAATCGTAGGCGCCGCGTTTCATCGACTGCACCGCCGTCTCAATCGAAGAGTGGGCGGTAAAGACAACTACCGGCGGGTGTTCGCCCTCGGCCTCCAGCTTATCCAGATAATCGAGCCCATTTTCATTGCCCAACATCATGTCCAAAATAATCGCATCAATCGGCTCTTCGTTCAACACACGTTCCGCCTGACGCGAGGACGAGGCCTGAAAAGCTTGATGCCCCATCGTTTTTAAGGCGATACAGGTTGTTCTTAAAATGTTTTGTTCATCGTCAACGACTAGAATATTCATAGCACCTACGTTATTTTATTGGGGAATCTGGAGAGTTTTAAAGCTCAATATAAAATAAGCGCTCTCGCAAGTAGCGAGAGCGCTTAAATAGAATGTTCATTTCAGAGCATGCTTAGTTAGTCGCATCCTTAACATCATCCGCTGCATCCTCAAAAGCGTCGCCTACTTCATCGGCAGCATCTTCTAAGTTGTTGTCCTCACAGCCTGTCATAGCAAAGGCAGCAAAGATGAGAGAGAGAATCAGACCTGATTTTTTGAGTATATCGTTCATAATATTCCGGTTGTTGGATTGTTGTTGTAACCTGATTTTTGTATCAGGATTTAACTTATAGGAAGTGCCGTGCCAATTTTTCGTTCAAATCACAAGAATATGCTAGATAGCCACTTAAGGAATCAATAACGAATCAACCTGCCTCAAGCCACTCGAAAAGCTGCATATTGCACGATCAAAAGACCGCACCCATTTGCATACTGCACGACCGGAATCGCGCTCTCTAGTCATTATAAAGCTTAAGCCCTTAGCTGTAAGGGGATGCGCATCGGGAGCAAAAACTGGCACAGCTCCTTCTATACAGTGGGCGTTACGGAATCTTCCAATAATAATTAAATATGAGCCTACCTACACACAAGCAGCAGCAAGAATGCCTCGGAGCAGGCTTCACCCCCCTACGTGAAGATGCCAACTATTGGAAGCAAGCCAACTCCGGCAGGGGTGCCTTTATCGTCGATGGCGAGAGTTACTTTCGCGCCTTTCGCGAAGCCGTGATACAAGCAGAAAAATACATTTGCCTGCTGGCTTGGGACTTCAAAGGAGAAATCGAATTACTACGCGACGAATCTCCTGAAGACGAGTACCCCACCAAGTTGGTCGATCTAATTTACGCTCTCCTGGAGCAGAAACCGGAACTCGAAATCTACATTCTACTGTGGGACTATTCGATGGTTTATTTAACCGAGCGCGAATGGCTGCCCTTTACCCGTTTCCGGCAAGATCCGCACCCGCGCCTGCACTTGGTCACGGACTCTGAAATCAACGTGGGCGCGTCACATCATCAAAAAGTGGTGATGGTCGACGGCGGATTTGCCTTTTGTGGCGGCTTGGATTTGAGCACTTGGCGTTGGGACACCCAAGCGCACCAACCAGAGGACCCACTGCGTGTCACGCCCGATGGCGAGCAATATCAGCCCTATCACGACATACACACTGCAGTCACCGGCCCTGCGGCGCATGCCCTGGACGAACTCTGCCGCCAACGCTGGCAGCGCGCGACAAAAGAAGAAGCGCCTTGGCCCAATCCTAGCTCCGAAAATACAGTTTGGCCTGAAAGCATACAGCCAAACTTTGAGAACGCGAATGCCGTCTTTGCACTCACCTATTCTGAATACAAAGAATACCCCGCAGTCACTCAAATCGAAGAACTGCACCTGGATATGATCGCGGCGGCCGAACGCTATATTTACATCGAGAATCAATACCTATCTTCGCACACCATCACCGATGCCTTAATTGAACGACTAGGCGAAGAAGACGGGCCGGAGATCATCATTATTCTCACTCAAGATACGGGAGGCTGGCTGGAAGAAGGCACATTAGGATTACTGCGCTGTCGTTTGTTAGAAAAATTAGTCGAGGCGGACACTCATAGTCGTTTCGGGGCCTACTTCCCACACGTCAGCGATGAGGCGGGCAATGAGAGCCAAGTCTATGTGCATGCGAAAACTATGATTTGCGACGATCGTGCTGTCATGGTCGGCTCCGCCAATCTAAGTAATCGCTCCATGAAAGTAGACTCCGAAGTGATGATGACACTCGGATTAGACGAGGCCGCCGAAGCCGCGCCCGAACTCTTACGCCGCCTGCTCGGGATTCACCTCGGACATAGCCAAGACAAAGTCGATCAATCACTAGCCACCACGAACTCGATCAACCAAACGATACGAGACCTGCGCAAGGGGAGCCACCATCAGCTCCGTAATTTGGAGATTGGCTGCGCCGGCCCCGTTCGCCGCAAACTGGCCGACACGCAACTACTCGATCCAGATGATCCGATCGACCTAGGCTATTGGCTGCGCAAAGCCACCCGCTCGGATGACTCCAATCAATCGTCTCATAATTGGAAACGCTATGCGATCATTGCTGCCAGCATCGCTGCGGTCTTTTTACTGGGCCTAGGTTTGAAAGAGGCTTGGGGAAGCGTGATCGATAAAGAATCCGTCGAAACGTTTTTCCAATCGCTGAATCAAAGCCCTTGGAAGTTGCCCCTACTCTTCGGTATTTTCTTTCTAGCGGGAATGACCGGCATATCAATTAACGTGTTGTTAGTGTCGGCCACACTTGTGATCAGTCCATGGGCGGCGTTTGCATGTGGTTTTGGCGGCTCCCTACTCAGCGCGGTGGCAGCGCTTTATGTCGGTCGAATGGCCGGCTATCCTGTTTTAGAAAAGCTCTTCCATGATCGACTCGATCGCTTGAGCAAAAAGATACAAGATCGCGGCGTGCTGTCGGTCGCCCTCTTGAGGCTGGTCCCCATAGCTCCCTTCGTCGTCGTGAACTTGGTGGCCGGCATTTCTAAGATGAAGCTGCGCACCTTCGTTGCGGGCTCCTGCCTGGGCATGCTGCCCGGCATGCTGGGCGTGGTATTCGTGACTCACCAAGCCAAAAGTGCCTACTCCGATCCCAGCTGGCAGACATGGCTCTACCTAGGGCTCGGTATAGCTGCATTACTCGGTCTCACATTTGGCGTCAAAAAATTCATCAAATAGTAGTGCGCATACTGTCTTACAACATTCACGGTTGCATCGGCCGCGATGGGCGGGAGTCTCCCGATCGTATTCTTGATGTCATTCGCCAAACAGATGCCGATATCGTAGGCTTACAAGAAGTGCACAGCGACGACAGCCTAGACCGTGACTTTCTGCGCAAGCTAGAACACCTGCCCTATCGCTCAGTGCTATACGGTAAAACCCTGCGCAAACCCAATGCAGACTATGGCAACATGCTGTTGCTGCGCGAACCACCAGAACAAGTGCAACGCATCGAGCTGCCCAACCTGCACGGCGGCGAACCACGTGGCGCGATCATCGCCGACATTCGATACAGTGGCCAGCGCCTACGCATCCTCAGCACACATCTCGATCTACGTGTCAAAGCGCGTCGTCTACAAACGCGCAGTCTGCTCCCCCACTTAAGTCAAGAACACTGCGAAAACTGTATTTTGCTCGGCGACCTCAATGAATGGTTACCATGGCGCAGCCATTTCCGGCAATTCATAGTAAATTTTGACGCCTGCTCCAAGCTTAGGACTTTCCCGATCAAACCATGCCTCTTCGCCCTCGATCGCATCGCAATCAAAGGGGAAATAAGCCATTGCGAGTTCAAAACAGTTGACTCAAGGCTTGCCAAGATCGCCTCCGACCATCGCCCACTCGTCTGTGATCTCAGCTGGAAAAACGCCTTTCATAGGCAACTGCCTCCCAGAAGGTAAGAAACTTCGTCAACTTCACGAACGCCTCTGGATGCGCGATCGTCTCAACTATACTAGGAGTTGGGAAAGTGTTTCTTTACCAAATCTTCGACAATCTCTGAATAGAGCGAGGGCTTATTATAGTAATCTACCTGATGTGCTTTCAGCTGCTGAATATCTTCGCTATTCAGCATGCCAGAGACCACGACGACCTTGATGCCGTCTGGCATATCTTTCGTTTCGATCGCAAACTCTGAGCCATTACCATCCGGCACTTGCTGATCAGCGATCATAATATCGATGTGCACATTATCATCGTTCAAAATCGCCTTAGCTTGAGCGATATCTAGAGCTGAAAAGACCTTGTGACCGCGACCTTCAATTTGCTCACAAGCAACTGCGGAGAGCTCAAGTTCATCTTCGAGGAGTAAGACATTCATAGCTTTGGGAGTATGGGGGTGATCAGAGGAGTAGACATCATTATGATAACGAAAAACCTTGGAACACGACAAGCCTCAAATACAATCACACATTGATTGCACTCGTTGAGAAAGGGCACAGTTTTACTGGGGAACAAGTTGGTGATTGTAAGCGACATCATTCCATTTGTAATACACTTAGTATTTTCATCCCACAGACAGTATGCCTACTTACGTATATCAAGAAATCCTCCCTGATGGCTCCGACGGCGAAGCCTTCGAATACATTCAACGTATGGCCGATGAGCCGCTAAAGACGCATCCTAAGACGGGGAACCCCGTGCGTAAAGTCTTCCACTCCCCCAACGTTTCAAGCAAGTACACGGAAGGCTCGACTAAGAATAAATTGTCCGACGAAAATGTCGAAAAAAACGGCTTCACTCGCTACGAAAAGGATAAGGTCACCGGTCGCTACCATAAGACCGCGGGCAAAGACAAACGCGCTCCCGATGTGGTCGATGCCAACAAGCTTAAAGAAATCCAGAAGAACGGCTTGATCTGATCGCTCGCCCACAAACTGCTAGCCGACTTACTCGCGCCCTGGCATCGCGGGCAGTGTAATACGTGCGCGCTCACCATCAGGGCCGCCGCCTTCGACGATGGCGCGGCGCTCTCCTTGCAGTAGTGTCATGCGGTGTCCGGACACGCGGCCACGATCATCCTCGACCACGGCTTCGCCTTCGAGCACCACCTTACCTTCGCCTGGTAAAATGATCGCTTTGTCGGCAGTCGCGGTGCGCCCGATCTGCTTGATCACGACTTGTTCCAGCGCTTCGATGCGCTCGAGAACCAATGGCGCGTCGGAACCTGCTTGCTTCGATTCAGTGGCAATCACATCGAGGCGCTCGCAGGTGGTGTCGAGATTGGTCGCGGTGACGTGCACGCCTTCCGTAAATCGGAAGACGGTGCGGGCTGGCTCTTCAATCATACGTAGCAACTGACTCGTGACGACAGTGTTCGTCAACTCTGGCGGCTCCGAAGCCACCACCTCAGTGTTGCTGGCAGTGCCCTCGCCCTCCGTTGCGGAGCTTTTCGAAGCAAAGGCGGCGTAACCAAGGTCAGGCATCTCGGGCAAGCGCACGACCACGGGCGTGCTGCCATCACCACGAATGAGGGCGCGTTGCGGTTTAAGCTCCATGCTTTCCCCCGTCACGACGGCCTCGCCATTAGTCACTTTGGGCGAACCAGTCAGCACAGCGCGTTCTTCCTCGGGATAAAAAGTAACCTTCTCGCCAGTAGCAATTTGCCCACTCTGCTCGATGCGCACCCCGCCATCCGCAACGATATCTTTCACCTCACCGACTTTGAATTCGGCATCATCCGCAGGCTGTTGAGATGAATTCGCCTTGATGGTCATGCGCTCCGAACGCATTTGCACCGCGCCCGACATGACTTCGACCGAGCCCGCAAATAAGAAATGATTCTCATGTGACTGCTCACGCATAGTGATGGTGTCCGCCAGCACGATCGTCTCAGAGCTCAAAGCCGCAGCGCCCTGTAAGCCAAGGCCACCGGTATCGGTCAAAATCGTCTGTGCACGCCCTGCAGTGGGACTGCCGGCAATTATAATTTCCCCCGTTTGGCTGGTGATCGTATCGCCACTCAAATAAGCGCCCGGTGTTTGCACACTTGCAGCCCCGAATAAGTTAGCACGTTGCTCACGGGGAAAAAACTCCGCCTCGTCAGCCTTTACGGTTTTGCCCCCTTGCAGAATCACAACCTGCTCGCGAGCGATAATTTGCCGAATGGAATCGAGTTCGCTGGGGTTTGCCTTGGCAGCGATGCTTTGCTCGCGCCCCTCGGGCGCATCGGCCACCGCAATCAAAATCTGGCTGCGCAGGTCCATTTGATCAGAGACCGCATGCACACTGCCTGTAAACTCAAAGTAGTATTCTTCTTCCGTCGTGCGTAGCAGTAGGCCGTCACTATGAATTTCAGTCTTTACAGTGCCTCCGGAGTCAGACGCGCCCGTATCGACGAAGGCACCCGCGATGCCTTGGGTAAAGGTCACCACAGTTTGTTGTTTGACTACAATCTCTTTGCTATCGCCCGACCACTCCCAACCGATACCGGAAATTTTAAAATTGGCCCCGGCAATCTCGATCGCGGCTTCTGAATATGCGCGATTTTCTTGCAGACGCAGGGTTGCCTGCGGGCTGTCCAGCGAGAGCTCGACTGCCATACGTTCGTCGCCCGTGTAGACGCGCATGGCCATGCCCTCGACCCGCACTTGCTCTTCGCTGTCGTAAATCCCCTGCGCACCTTGCAGCACCCACTGCGTATAGCCATTATCGGCAAAACGTGGCAGCCGGAAGTTCTGAATTGGGGCATTGGGAGTCATCTGCCCCCAAGCGGGGGCAGATAAACAAACAAGGAGTGTAAAAGAGAGGAATCGCGAAAAGCGCATGGACATAAAGAAACCCGGAGCAGTCTCCGGGTTCCAGTCTTAATTCACGAATCCTTTTTCGGAAGCACGGCCTTGATATGCAGGTCGCGCAACTGCTTCTCTGTCGCAATACCCGGGCTGGCAGTCATCATTTCCTGCCCCTTTTGATTCTTCGGGAAGGCGATCACGTCGCGAATACTGGTGCGCTGGGTCAAAATGGTGACCATGCGGTCGAGGCCGAAGGCGATACCACCATGTGGCGGTGCACCATATTCGAAAGCCTTGAGCATATATCCGAAGCGGCTTTCCACCACGTCGGCAGGGATCTTGAGCACGTCTTCGAATACCTTCTTCTGCAGAGCAGGCTGATGGATACGAATACTGCCGCCACCGAGCTCCACGCCATTGAGCACCAAGTCGTAATGCTGACCACGCACCGCCTTAGGATCGGAATCCAATAGAGGGATGTCTTCCGGCACCGGTGAAGTAAATGGGTGGTGCGAAGAAACGAAGCGACCTTCGTCCTCATCGAAGAGCATGAGTGGGAACTCAATCACCCAGAGGAATTTGTAATCGTTGGGATCGATGGTCAGCTTACCGCGCTTGACTAAAAGTTGAGCGGCATCGAGGCGCACACGCCCGAGAATAGTGCAGGCACGCTCCCACTCAGTCGCCGCGAAGAAGACGATGTCGCCGTCTTCCACCTGTAGCTGCTCCTTGATCGCCGCTTTTTCTTCTTCAGAGAAAAACTTAAGAATTGGTGATTTCCACTCGCCACCAACGGACTTAATAAACGCCAAGCCCTTGGCACCAAGCGCCTTAGCGGAATCCTCAAGGCTGCGAAGCTCTCCCTGTGTCAGATCGGCAAGCCCCTTGGCATTGAAGGCCTTGATCGCACCGCCAGAATCGAGGGTGCCTTTGAAGACCTTAAAGCCAGAATTCGCGAAAATGTCAGCACAATCCTTCAGCTCCAAGTCGAAACGCATATCCGGCTTATCGACACCGAAGCGATTCATCGCGTCGTAGTAGCTCATGCGCAAGAAAGGTGTTTCGATGTCGACACCGATCACGTCTTTCCAGACACGCTTCATCAGACCTTCGATCAGCTCATACATGTCCTCACGATCGATGAACGAAAGCTCGATATCGACTTGAGTGAACTCTGGCTGACGGTCCGCACGCAAATCTTCGTCACGGAAGCAGCGAGCCAACTGGTAGTAGCGCTCCACACCGCCCACCATCAGCATTTGCTTATATTGCTGTGGCGATTGTGGCAATGCGTAGAAAGCGCCAGGATTCATGCGGCTCGGCACCAGGAACTCGCGGGCACCTTCAGGGGTGCTCTTAAAGAGCATCGGCGTCTCGATTTCGATAAAGGCCTGATCATCCATGTAGTTACGGATGGCACGACTGGTGGCGTGGCGCATGCGTAGCATCTTGGTGTTGGTGGCACGGCGCAGGTCGAGGTAGCGATGCGTCATACGCAAATCTTCGCTCACCTTGTCGGCCGAGTCATCCATCGGGAATGGAGGTGTCTTGGAAACATTGAGAATTTCCAGCTCGACCGCATGTACTTCGATCTCGCCTGTTGCGAGCTTTGCATTGGCGGTGCCACCAAAGCGTTCTTCAACCTTGCCGGTAACAGCAATCACCGATTCAGGCTTAATCGAAGCAAACTGAGCTTCGAGGCCCTTATTTGCTGGATCGAGAACAATTTGAGTGAGTCCCTCGCGGTCGCGAAGGTCGACAAATAAAATACCGCCGTGGTCACGAACCGAATCGACCCAGCCACAAAGAGTGACGGTCGAGCCTTGGTCCGATGCACGGAGTTGCGAGCAGTGGTGGGTGCGTTTCATAAGAGCGGCGATGAAAACACCTTACCCCCTCGAAACAAGCACGAAATGGAATCAAAAACTACAGACTGCCTGGCTGGCTAGGACTGACGCCAATGCGCGATACGAGCGGCAACTTGATCAGGGCCAGGCATGCCGGGCTTGTCACGGGCCGCGAGGGCTTTGTCTAAATCAAAGGCTTGTATCCAGTCTTCGCCGAGGGCGGCGTGTATCTGGCTCACTTCGGAATACGGCAACTGGTTCAACGGCGTTTCCAATTTCTCGGAAAGTCCGACCAGTGCGCCGACGATGTGGTGCGCTTCACGGAAGGGCACTGCTTTATTGACTAAATAATCCACCACATCGGTCGCAAGCAAGGCGGGATCAGCGACGGCTTCAGCGCAGCGCTGAGCGTCGGCCACAACACCTGGCAAGCAAGCGGCGACGCAATCGAGTATCAACTTCGTTTGATCGAAGCTATCGAAGACTGGTGGCTTATCTTCTTGTAAGTCGCGGTTATAGGTGAGCGGCAGGCCCTTGACCATGGTCAGCAGCATTTGCAAATTCCCAGTCAAGCGCGCGGACTTACCGCGAATCAACTCGAAGGCATCAGGGTTTTTCTTCTGCGGCATCAAGCTGGATCCGGTCGTGAAGGCATCGGGTAATTTGACAAAGCCAAATTCGGCACTGCTCCATAGAATAAAGTCTTCGCTCAGCCGCGAGAGGTGCACTCCAATAGTCGCGCACGCGGAGGCAAATTCGATAAAGCTATCGCGATCGCTGACGGCATCCATGCTGTTTTGGGTCACCTGGGGCTGCCCCTGCGCGTCGACAAAACCGAGCTCTTTGGCCACAAATTCGCGATCGATGGGTAATGTGGTGCCCGCAATCGCTCCAGAGCCGAGCGGACATACATTGGCCTGAGCCTTGACCGCTGCGATGCGTGTGCGATCACGCGCAAACATCTCAACATAAGCTAAAAGGTGATGCGCCATCGAAACCGGCTGCGCGCGTTGCAAGTGCGTATAGCCGGGAATGATGACCCGCTGAGTGCGATCTGCGAGGTCCACTAATGCCGCGATCACGGCTGCCAGCGAGGCGTCCACTTCGTCGCAGGCGTATTTAAACCAGAGACGCATATCGGTGGCGACTTGGTCATTACGACTACGTGCGGTGTGTAGCTTTGCCGCCGCGGGCACCTCTTGGGTGAGCGCTTGCTCGATGTTCATGTGAACATCTTCCAGCGCAGGGTCCCAGTTAAATTCGCCGGCTTCAACCTTGGCGAGAATCGCGTCGAGCCCAGCTTGAATGGCGTCGCGCTCTTCGGGGGAGATGATGCCGACATGCGCCAACATCGCGGCCTGAGCTTGGCTCCCTTGCACATCAAAGGGTGCCAACCGTTGATCAAATGATACGGATTCGCCGATGCGGAGCATCAATTCTGCGGGACCTTCTGAGAAACGTCCGCCCCAAGTTGCTTGCTTTTTTCCTTCTGCCATAGCTGCAGAGAATTTTGCGCCCTGCCCGCTTTGGCAAATCTAATTCTACCTTTTCACCGCCGCTGCATGATTTTTCGCAATAGTTCTAAAAGACGATTGCGCCCAAACAGTTCCTCAAAATACTTTCTCTCTTTTATTAGACCCGACTCCGGACAGATTTCCAATGAGCACAGAACCCAATCAAGACAGCCCTTTCGATAGCATAGAATCCGCGATCGCCGACATCGCCGCCGGTAAGATGGTCATTGTGACCGACGATGAGGCCCGCGAAAATGAGGGCGACCTGATCATGGCCGCTTCAAAAGTGACCCCGCAGGCAGTCAACCAAATGATTCTACACGCCCGCGGCCTGATCTGCGTGCCAATGATGTCGCACCAACTGCGCCGCCTCGGCATCAATCCAATGGCCTCGGAAAACCGCGAGTCTCACCAGACCGACTTCACCATCTCGGTGGATGCTGCGGAAGGCATCACCACTGGCATTAGTGCCTACGACCGGGCAGAAACGATTCGCATCCTGAGCGATCCGAAATCAAAGTCAGACCAATTAGTGCAGCCAGGCCACGTCTTTCCCTTGCGTGCCAAGCCGGGCGGCGTGCTACAACGTGCCGGTCACACGGAGGCCGCGGTCGATCTCGCTCAACTCGCGGGGCTCAACCCGAGCGGCGTGATTTGCGAAATCTTAAATGAAGATGGCACCCTGGCGCGCTTGCCTGACTTGATCAAATTCAAGGCGAAGCACGACCTAAAGCTCATCTGCATCGCGGACTTGATCGAATATCGTCACACCCGTGACAAACTGATCGAACACGTGCTCACGAAACCTTTTGAATCTGAATTCGGCACTTTTGATCTGCACATTTTCCGCAGCATTCTCGACAATCGACAGCACCTCGCACTCAGCATGGGCGAGCTCAACGAAGCACCTACACTGGTGCGCGTGCAGAGCGAAAACTTGCTCGGCGATATCTTCCGCTCGAAGACATTGGGCGGCTACAATTCTCTGAACACAGCAATGGAACGCATCGCGCAAGAGGGCCAAGGCGTGCTACTCTACATCGAGCAACCGCAAGGTGGCATCCGCGTGATCGAAGGCAGCGATGATAAAACAGTCAAAGATGTCGGCCCCACGAAGATGGACTTCCGTGACTACGGAATCGGCGCCCAAATCCTGGTCGACCTGGGCTTGAAACAAATACGCCTGATGTCGAGCACCCAACGCAAAGTCGTCGGGATCGACGGCTACGACCTCGAGATTATCGAACAAATCGAGATTTAAACGAGTTTACACAGGTCTTTGCCGCGGCCACGTAGCAAAGACGCTCCCGTCGCGAGGAGATCCTAACTATTCGATATTTGGAAGATTCGGGTCTTTCTCGATGTGTTGCGGGAAGTTTTTTAACGCCCGTTGCAAGGAGTCCACGACCCGCTCTTCTGTAAGCTGGATGGCATCAAATATATTGGGCAGATCTTTACGCCAAAACATATTACCGGAGCTGGTTTCGTAAATCTCCAGCGTCAACTGTAAGCGTGGGGCAAACATTCGCGCGGAATCATCGCGACGCGCCATCACCTCATTGTAGGGGTCGATATGGTCGAAGGGGTTCACGTGATGACTCACCGACTTCTTCCATTTAACAACGGCAAAAAAGTCGCTCGGCACCTCAGGCGCACTCATTTGAAAGCCTCGAGCGGCCAATCCCTTTACAATAGTTTGCTCAGAAAGCTCTTCCAGTAACAATTCTTCCGACGTCCGAAAGTCCATACCGGTGACTAAGGTATGTTTATAACTGAAGGTATCTAATGAGCTAAAATTGATTGTTTTAGTAAATTCCGAATTTTCGGGCGTGCTCATGCAGCCATTCAAAAGGCTCAACAGTGCGAGAAGGGGCAAAAGAAAAATGGTCGATTTCATGATAGCGTGTCCAAAGCGAATGTGCAGCAATTCAAGCCATTGAATATAATCGACTCCAGCAAATAAATGAATCGATGGATACTGAAGACAAATAGCTCAACTCAAAGCGCTCAGAATGCCTGGAGCAAGGCCCCAACCCACATGAACCATAAACACTAGAAATATAATCCCCAGGAATTTCTAGTGTGAATTTTTATTCGATGTCCCCACAACGAGATAAAAACTATATTAGTTACATGCAAGAAGGGGCAAATTATTGACTCCAAATTACCATTAGTTTCCAGAATCTTTATTAAGCATATCAGTGAAGAAGAACCCTAAGAATATACAATTCCCCCCTGCCTGTATATCGCTTATATAAGTGATTCTGAACCGCTTCCCCCACCGAATACCTCAATATTAGGGAACACTCAGCTCAGCGACAATCGGGACACTTGCCCGAATAAATAACCTCGCCACCGGAAATATCAAAACCGACAGGAGGCTCAATCTTAGGCAGCTGCATCTTAATCGGCAGGTCATATACCTTTTCACACTCGCGGCAAATAAAGTGCGGGTGCGCATACTCCGCAGGGAGCTCATAGCGCTTAGGCTGCCCGGGGAATTCTACGCCAATGAGCTGAAAATTACTCACCAAGTCGCGAATCGCACGATCCACGGTGGCCGAGCCGAGCCGCGCAATCTGCTGGCGGCCCAGTTTCACGATTTCTTCGCGCGTCAATGGACGCCCCGAAGCTTCAATCACGGACATGATGACTTCTCGCTGCTGCGTCATACTCTAATCATTCGCCTCGAATTGTATTCTCCAAAACTCCCCCACACTCCCGGTAGGCGCCAGCTTAAAGACTAAATCGCGTTGCCCTTCAGCCGCAAGGGATAAACGATCACTGATGACCTCAGGCACCACCGTCATCCAGGCCTCTGCGTCTGACAAATCCTGGCTCCCTTCAAGTAACAAGCGAATCGGCGCGGCGGTATTGACCGACAGCCCGAGCAAGTATGCACCTGCTTCAGTTCGATTTAAAGTGCGAACTGGACGATCGTTAGGATCATTGGGATCGGTACCCGAAGCATATTCTTCGAAATCGCTCGTACCATCCGAATCACTATCCGCTGCATTCCCGGCAGACAAAGAGTGACGACCTTGCCATGCGGCAAAGGAGAGCGGAGCTGCGGGATCGCTCGATGCGACGATTTCAAAGCTCAGCAACACATCTTCCGCGGGCGCATAAGTGACGCCCTCCAAAGTGCCGCCGCTCTGGTAGGCGCGCAACTGCACCGAGCCCGTGGTCGCTCCTGAAGAGAGTTCCTGATTCGGCGGAAAACCTGTCGAGACATCGGAAGGGCCACTGACCACTTCGATCAAAGGAGTCAAACCACTGCTGGTGCTGGCATGCAAGGGCACACTGGTATTGGGCAATTGATTCGCGACTGGCTCGAAGTAAATATGCTGCAAGGCATCGGCGACATAAAAGCTACGAACCACCGGTGTCGCGACCGCGTAATCACCGTCGCCCGCCTGAGTGGCTTTCACCACCACCTGCCCCAAGCCACTAAAGCTCAAAACATCGTCCGCCACTGTCGCCGCGCCATCAATCACCTCGAACGTCACCGGCAGCCCACTGGAGGCGGACGCCGTTAAGATCAAATCCCCATCGAGCAGACGGCGATTCGCGATCGTTGCAAATTCGATACTTTGAGCCAGCCCCGTAGGCTCCAGCTGATGCAAGACTCCGATCGCATCTAAATCAAGGCCCGCACTGCCGCTGGTAGGATAAGGATCCCAAATAGAATAACCGTTCGCATCCAGCGCGGTGCCATCACCCACGATATCCACGAGCCGAACGTAGCGTATATCTGCCAAATCCAGCGTCGGATAATTGAGCGCTAACTGCGTGCGAAACTCCGTCGAAAAATAAGGTGCGTTGGGGTCCTCCTCTTCCAAAGCTTCGTAAGCGTATCGAAGTTGATCTAGATCAAAGGGAGTGCCATAGCCTTGGCGGTATTTGCCAGCATAGCCGTGAAAAAGATCGGCCGTAGTCGCTGCGCCGTCTTCGCGATAGGAGTAATTAGGAAAACGGACAAAGTGCTGGCCATCTGTAGAGACCTCCACCCATGCCAGTTCCAAAAATGTGTCGCTAAAAGAATTTTCGAAGACTGCAAAATCTGGCCCATCACCATTTCGAATGGGATGGGTAAATGTCAGAGTGATCTGCCCGCCTCGCCCAAGCGAAACGACATCGAAACTATCCCCCACCGCGGGCCCCAGCGCTTTGACCGGAGTCTTCCATTGATCAGAAACATAGCTGCCATAGCTCAAATCCTTAAAACCACTGGCCCAAGCGACAATTGCACTGTCGTCCATAGCAATGGCGGTGCTACCGGCCTGCCCTGCCGCAAGTGCAAATGGCCACGTCTCATCGATGCCGGGGTAGACGACCTGAGCCGACAGCAGCCTCGCAAAGAGCAGCAGTCCAAAACAATAAAATCGAAGCGAAGCGTTCATATGATTCATAACAGATTAAAAATTAAGCTTCACGCCCAATTCAAAGGAACGTCCATCTCCCGGATAATAGAGCTCGTAACTGGCGCTTTCCGCATAGAGCTGATCGAAGGCATTGTTCACCACAAAGAAGACGCTACAATGCTCCGAGACTCGCGCTTCAGCCTGCACATCGAAAAGATGGTAGGCATCGACTTGAGGCAGTGAATTACTTAGATCTCCGCCCTGATAGCGCTCCCCTAAGTAGCGATGCGTCAGCTGCAATTCCAGCCAGTCGACCGGCGCCCACCAGACACGATTGACGCCACCGAAGCGCGGCACCAAGGGCACATGATTGCCGTCTCCGACGCCGGAGCGAAGCTTCGTTTCGATATAGTTCACTTGCAACGAGTAGCCCCAATGGCCTCGATCATAACGGTACGATAGATTCACACCGTAGCGATCTACGGGGCCGAGATTGACGTTGAGACCCGTTCCAGACGGGCCGACCACCGTATCATCGTAGGCGATCTCGTTTTCCATCTTGAGCAAAAAAGCCGTCGCGAAAAACTCATGCCGCCCCTGGATATACTTTAGGCCCAGTTCGTAATTATTGCCCTCCTCCGCATCCAAGGAATCGGCCACCTCTTGTGCCTGTATCGCTCCTTGGTAGGAAGCGCGCTCGTCAAAAACCGGATAGCGATACACACGATCATAGCCCGCCCACAAGCTCCAGTTGTGGTGAAAGCGCCAGTTCATAGAAAACTCCGCCGCAAAGCCATTTTGATCAATGCGCTCATTGAAAGTGCCTTCTTCGACCGTATCCGGTGGCGACTTATAATTTGGGTTCGGCAACTCGCCTCGATTGGTCGTGCGAGTCGGGGTCAATTGTGTCGCATCATAAGTCTCAGAATCGACTTGGTAACTCACCCATTCTTGACGCAGGCCACCACTCAGGCTGAGCGAGTCGGACAGCGCTCTCTCTAATAAAAAATAAGGGCTGACACGGCTCTCCTCGAGCTCCGCTTGAGCGAGCACATAGCGGCGCTCCGATGTCAGAAAGCGTTGATTCGTCAAAGTATCGTAGCTCAAATCAAAGCCTAAGATCAACGCAGTCAGCTCTCGCTCGAAGCGCAACCGTGGTTTCAGGTTGTAACGCTCAGGCTGATTGAGATTAAAACTTTCAGTCGCATAGAAAGAGGACTCAATCGAGCGACGCTCGTAGCCTGCCAGCAATTCCCAGCTGCCCCAGTCACGTTGTCCATCGGCGCGAGTAGTCAGCGTCAAATAGCGTGTATCGCTGCCATCTAAGCCCGAAGAGGTAGAGCTCTGCGGATCACTCTTGTAGAGTGCCTCCTCCAAGCCGCCCGGGTAGCCCAAATGCACCTCGCCCACACTCAAGCGTAGATCTACGTCGTCACCATTTTTTAAAGTATAGCCAGCCGCCAGATAGCCACTGCGTGATTCACTTTCAGAGGCCGCTCGGTAGCCCTCCGACTCCGTGCGATCCAGTCCCGCTCGCAAGCTCCAAGTCCCCTCTCCGACTTCTGCGGCGAGCGAAGCCTGTGTCTGCCCAAAACTGCCTATGCGAGCAACTGTATTCAAACTGCTTTCAGTCGCTCGGCGTGTTTCAATCTTGATCACTCCCGTCAATGCCTTGTCGCCATAGAGAACATTTTGCCCTCCTCTTAAAACCTCGATACTTTCCACCGAGTTGAGCGGCACTTGCTCCCAATTAATTCGTCCCATATCAGCGGGATTGAGCACTTGCCCATCGACTAGAATCAGGCTGCGTAAGCCACTGCCCTCCCCGAAGCCGCGCATATCGACTGAGGTAAAACCAGAGACTGTCGAAAAATAGAGATTGGCTTCCGCCTCTAAAAGCTCCGGAACGGAAGACGCTAACGAACGCTCGATCGACTCGCGCTCGATCCGTACAACATCCACAGGCACATCCAAGGGCTCTTGATCGAAATGCCTAGCTTGCACCACATAGGCATCTAACAGCTGCACCTCATCGGCCCAGCCGATACGGGGTGCCGCAAAAATCGCGCCCATGCAACAGGCGAAAACGCAAAGAGAGCGCAAGCATTCCAAATGCAGGAAACAGCTCACGCTCTCTGAAACTGAAAGGGCTCGCTTCAAGATTGACGACGACGGCTCAATACAAATCCAAGGCTCAACATACCCGCCAAGAGCGCATAGCTCGAAGCCTCAGGAACCGCATAGCTGGTTTCATAAGGTCCGAAACTCCATACATCCCAGGAGTTATCGGCAATAAAGCGACCAGGAGAGCCATAACTCAATTCCCCAGCTCCAACAGGTGAGCCATCAATCGAATCGGGCGCCGTCTCGCCGGCACCACTCACAGAGTTCCCACTTGCGGAGCCTCCAGCCACAAAATAGCCCCAGTAATCAAAATTAGACACCCAATCTCCATTAGTCTGCGACTGCGTCGCATAACTCAGCTGCGTCATATAAAAGCCGTCCGCAGCCGTGCCAGCATAGAAGATCGACAAATCTGTAATGGCTGCGGCGACATCAATCAGCATTTCCGCACCAGAAACTGTGTCGGCGGCACCGTCCCAATTGTATTGGAAGACGTAGCGTTCCGTGCTCGCGCCATCATTGAAGTCAATGATCAAGCCCGATTGATTCGCGCCCGTGCCCACTTGATTCTCAACGGGAATGTCGATGAATCCAATCGCGTAGGACTGAACTGCAGTTGCTAGAAACGCGACAGAGGCCGCGATGAGTCGTATGTGTGTACTAGGTTTCATGATAAATCAGCATGATTGACCGGAACTACATTGGCTTCCTAAAAATCAATCGCCCTACTACTGACCATCGCGTCAACTAATTTGCAATCACCATGTGATAATCGAGAATCAATCTCAATACGTATAAGAAGAACGTATAGAGCGAGTGAGACGCCCTACTAAAAATCAGGCCTGCGACGCGGCCCCACCCTTAGGCATAAACGCCATCTGCCACGAGCACATTGTCTGCTCGTACCACACGCTTATTGCCATCAGCCAGCACCAGAACCTTGGGCTTCCATGTCTTAGCCTCTTCTTCGTCCAATTGGGCAAAAGACATAATGACCAACAAGTCACCAAGTTCCCCCTTATGCGCCGCTGCGCCATTTAAAGAAATGGTGTGCGAGCCCTTTGGAGCCTCAATGGCGTAGGTCTCTAAGCGTTCGCCATTTGCAATATTCGCCACTAAGATTTTCTCGTAGGGGACTAGGCCAATTTGCTCCATCAGTGCGGCATCAATCGCGAGGCTTCCCTCGTAGTGAAGAGCGCGGTCGGTAACTTCTGCACGGAGCAGCTTGGACTTTAATAGTGTGACTTGCATGATTATATTCTGTTCGCGAAAGCTCGAATTGTCAAAAAGCCGCGCAGGTTGGTACATTTGCAAGCACTTTACAATTTCATTTTTCTAAGCAAAATTGGTATGAACAATACAATCGAAGGTAAAGACCGAACCCTCTCCGAGCACACTTTGCACCCTGATGCTTCCACCTAAGCGATCAGCAATACTTTTACAAAGAGACAAACCAAGACCAAGGCCTTCATGAGAGCGACGACTGGAAGAATCCCCCTGCGTAAAGGCATCAAAAATTCTCCCGTGTTCTAAGAGCTCAGGTTTAATTCCCTCACCTGTATCCTCCACCACAAAAGTTAAACAAGCCTGATCGCCAGGTAATGGTGCATAGCGAACCGAAACGGCAACATGCCCCTTCGTGGTAAATTTAAATGCATTCAACAGCAGTTTACGCACAACTATACGAATTTCTTGCTCCGCACCACTCACAAGCTCAAGTAAATCTTCGGGAATGTCAGGCAAGACTTCAACCGCTTCAGGAACTTCGGACTCTGCGATCAACTTCAAGACTAGAGTTGCTGGATTAAAGGCGTTCAGCGATATCTCACTTTCAGTCATCGTCATCTTCGCATACGTCAAAATGTCCTGCACATGCTCAAAATATTTTAAGCCACACGCTCGTATCGTATCTACATACTCCGCCTGTTCCTGATCGAGATCCGTGCCATCTAGCAATTCCAAAAAACCAAGAATCCCATGCATGGGCGTATTTAACTCGTGGCTGACAATTTCTAGAAAATTGTTTTTAGCAGCGTTTACATCTTCACGAATCACTGTCTCATGATTAGACTTCAAAAAGTAGCTCTGAAAACACTCCTCAACGACAGTTTGAATATGATCCAAGTCAAAGGGCTTTTTCAAATACTCCGATGCCCCAAGGCTAATCGCTTGGCGAGCTGTCTCCAAAGTCTCATATGCAGTGAGCACGACTACTTCAGTATGCGGATCAATCTTTTTAACTTCTCGCAAGACATCAATCCCACTGATTCCTCGCATACGTATATCTGTAACCACCACATGAAAGGAAGTATCACGGGCAAACTCAAGCGCTTCTTCCCCCGAACTAGCGATACTCACCTCATAGTCATCGCCAAAAATCATATTCAAAGACTGACGCGGCCCTTCTTCGTCATCGACGACCAATAAACGCTTGATTGTTTTCTCTGATGCAAGGGCTAGCATAGTGTAAGCTAATTAAATAAGATTTTTACTAATACGTCGAAGCAAACAAAAAGCTCAAGAAAAATCAAACTGTAAGCGTAAAGCTTCCAGAATCAGCCCCGAATCAAAAGGTTTTTCAAGGACTGTAGAATTCACGCTCAAGTCAAATTTCGACTGAGCCATAGCTGCTTGCATGTGCGTCATATAATAAAGGCGAAAACCAGCTCCAGCTTTAATGCCTACAGCTCTCAAGCGTTCCAAATCACTCGCATCCTCTCCATAGGCATCTACATCAAGAAAGATGCCGTCAAACTCACCACTCTGAATCAGAAAAATCGCTTCAGCCACTCCTTCGACTGGCTTGAAGCAACAGAACTCTCCCGCAAGTAACTCAAGCGCCTCACTGACCGCTGGATAAGGATCCAACACGAGCATAACAGGCCGTAAGAATTGCTCCAACGGCTGAAAATCTGCACAGGCCGCCTGAATCAAAGACTGGGCCAAGGCCTCATCCTCCTGATCTATTTGCGATATTAAGGCCCCGGCCGTCTGCTCCGGATCCAGGCAATGCGCAAGCGCACGTTGAAGTAAATAGCGCACACTGCGTGGTGATTTAGCCGTAAAGATACAGGCACAAGAGTACGCATCTAATGCGGCAAAAGAACTGACATCTAGGCCTAAGGGATCTGCGGCAACTTTTAACGCTCGCAGCAATCGCCCCGCTTCGGAGCGATCTTCTAAAACTGCGACCGTCCAAGAAGTGCCGCGAGATTCGGCACGAAATACGGAACGCTCCACCTGTAATAACAGTCTCTCACGCTGCGCGCTCAAATCATGCAGCACAAAAGCCGTCACGGCGTTTCCAGCCTCAATCTCCAAACGGCGTGCTTCCGCATAGAGTAGCTTTCCGTCGACTTCGATATGCAAGCGAAGCGACTCCTGCGACTTCAATGCTTGCTCCGCAAGCGCAGAACGCAACAGATCTGCGCCAGCAGCACCCAGCAACCGGGTCGCCAATTTGTTCTTAATAATCAGATCGCCCTGCCCCCCCAAGCAAACGATTCCGAGTGGCAATTGATTGATCAGGTATTCAAATATACGTAACTTGTCTCGCCCCTGACGATGCGTCTTAGCATTCGCATACGCAAGCGATACGAACTCACTGATCGCGCCAATCCACATCAAGTCCTCGGTATCAAAAGGCCTCCCCTGCTCATTCCCCGAAAATCGTATATAGCCCCGATCCTCTCCAGAACTCAATGGTACGACCAAACTATCCATGACAAAGTGCTCGCCAACGTCCTCATCGGGAATCGAGCGCATATCCGTATCTAATTCCAAGAAGCCTGCATAATCCGTATCCTCGGAAACAATACGCTCGAGTGCAGATCGAAACGCATCAAAATCACTGAATTCACTCATTGCCGCCGCGAATCGACGGAAAGGAATCAAGCCCTTAGGTATAGCCGTAGAAGAACCGGAAGTCTGAATAGTATGTTCAATCATATAACGCAATTATTTAACAACGGGAAGTGAGACAGTAAATTCGGTTCCCCGACCTAAAACCGAACTCACCGTAATATTACCGCGATGGCGTTCAATAATTTTAGTCACAATGGCCAAGCCTAGGCCCGTCCCACGAGTCCGCACGCCCGTGCCGGTATCTCTCGAAGTAACAAATGGCTCAAAGATAAACTTCTGCAAATCTTTAGGAATCCCTGGGCCATCATCCTTACATTCGACAATTAACCAATCATGCCCATTTTCTGAATCTCGCCCCGTTTTCAGATCGGTAACAATCGTAATCTGCCCGGGATCATTGCGCTCACTCCACTCGGAGATCGCATTAATTGAGTTCTCCAGCAGATTGCAGAAAACTTGCACTAATTGGTCCGAATCCCCCACTAACTGAGGCAATTCCTGCGAGTGATGTAGAGCGACCTCAATCCTCTCCGTCTGTAAGTTAGGCTCTACAATGGACAAGGCCTCAGCTAAAACATCCTGCACCTGCACTGCACGAAACGAACCATCCGTATTATGCGCAAACGCAGACACACCTTCCACGACTGAAATAACTCGCTTAACATCGCGCTGCACCGTCTCACTAAAGCTCGGATCGAGTCGCAATGATTCCGGTTTTTTCTTCAACAGCGAAGCTAAGGTTTTGATCGAAACCAAGGGGTTGCGTAATTCATGCGATAAGCCCGCCGCCATCGTCCCTAATGTGACCAATTTCTCGACTTGGTTCGAACCTTGCTCGATCTCACGCATCTTAATCGATAAGCCCAGTTGCGAACATATATTCTCGACCAACAAGTAGTCCACCTCTCCCAGCACGGTTTGGTGCTTCCCTTTGCCTAAGACCAAAAATCCATAACATTCAAGGCGTCCGCGCACGGGCACGACAATGTCCTCCGGCCAAAGGATGCGCCGCTCAATCCCCTGACTGAAGTATGCCATCTTAAAGTCCTGGGAAGCTAGAATGGCCTCTTCCACATGAAAAGATTTCGCATGCCGCTCAAAAGCATCTAGTAAAAAGTCAATTCGCTCGGGGCTAAGACGGGGGCACCACTTACGTGAACCATTGGAACCACGGCAAACGAAGTCGAAGTCATGAATCGAGCGTGTATACAGTGCCACGTCTGCAATGGACAGCACTTCGGAGATCCGCCCGACGACATAGTTAAACTGCTCCTCTAAATCGCCCTCCAAATCAACTTGTTCCGACAAATCACGCAAGTCTGCCCGAAACGCAAACCGCTTAGCGAGGAAACGGTCATGGAGAAATTGGTTGAAAAGATCATTCACATAGGGCCCCAGCGCTAAAAGAAAGATCGATAACAGACTAAAAAGCACCCACCAGAACAGCACATGATCAGGATAAAAATCATCATAGATCGAGTGCATCAGTGCGACTAAACCAAACGATGCTATGCCTGAAAAAATAATCGCGATCACGATTAAACCAAATACCCGAAAGGACATCTCGCTAAAATCCAGAGCTCTGAATTTCAACATCGAATACCCCAGCCCTAAAATATAGAAAATAACTGCGGCATGTCCGAACGGAGCGATGGGTATGTCTAACCACAAAAAGAAATTTGTCGTCCCCCCTAGAAAGCCAATCACGGTGCCAAAGGTGATATAGCGCAACTGATTCTTCTTATCGATTTCAGCACGTCGGTATTCTGAAAGAAGCAAACCAGATCCAAAAATCACCATAAAGATATAGCCGCCGATGTAGGGAAAAAACATACTACCTGGCACAGGCCAGAATTCAAAGCCCCCCCGTGCCTCAAGGTCCACGACCACAAAATCTGAAATATTAAAACAGAGCAGTATGGCTCCAATCGCATAGCCTGCAATCACATGCCTCTGTAAATAAAAACGCCCCGTCAAATTTACAGCAAAGTGAAAATAAGCATAAGGCACCATAATAGAGCCCGCAACCAGCACATGTACCCAAAAAAATGCATCCGACCGCTCGCTCGAAACCAGCCACATCATGTGCCCGAGTGACCATACAAAAATCGAAAAACTAAAAAAGCAAAAGGCGAGGTTGCGCCCTTTAAAATAGAGATTCCCCTTCGCGATGACAGCGACTAGGAAAAATAGCGACAACAAAGAAATCAGAAAGGAACTGACGACTAGATACGCAATCATTTGATAGAAGACACCAAGTTTGCCTGCTCCCCAAAGGACCTAAAGACATGTGTTTTATCAAAGCCTCCTTGTCGCATAATTTCGACCAATTCATCTTCGCTATAGAAAATGTAATGCCCCTCATCCTCTTTGAGCTGTAAAACTCCAGCAGCGCTCAATAAATTACGCGCAGACTCCACAGCCTCCTCACTATTGGTCTCGCCTAAAAAGCCCTTATAAATAAGCGAAAGATCACAATAAGGTTTCATGCTGGAAAGAATGATACGCCCATCAGGTTTCAAAACACGGTATAATTCCTTCACCAGAAAGACGGGATCTTTCAGATAAGAAATTAAAAGACTACAGCAAATACGATCTACAGATTGATCCGCTAAGGGTAAGAGCTTCTCTTGGCTCGCATCGATACGATCCAGGTCAAAACGGTAATACATCCGATTAAGATTCCTCAGAGCTGGTCCACCGCCCTCATTTGCTATCGTAGAGTGCCTCCGCGCGGCTTCAGAAAGCCCCTTACCAGTCAAATCAAGACCAAAATACGTAGCGGGTGTTTTCCAGTTCACAGCCGACTGCGCGATCAAATCACGCAAACACCAAGCACCAAACATACCATTGCCGCAACCACAGTCCAAATAGACCGCGCCCTCAGTAGGGCTGCCAAGGCAATCCGCAATCAGTTTGAGGTAATCTTTATACGCGCTAACCGACTCCAGCATTTTATACTTGTCGAGGTAGCTATGCCAAAAATCAGCCTCAGACTCACGCTTCGGTGCGACCGCACGCAAGCGATTACGCTCCACTTTATTCTGCTTAAAGACCTCTCGTTTATTGGGTTCAGCTACATCCTCCAACTCTTCTTCGCGCGGGAAGCGTCCATGCTTCGCAACGAATACCGCAGCAAATATAGTCTTTAGCGCCGCCTGTGGATTCTCCATCATTTCGTGCATCACGCCCTTAACTTCACGTATTTGCACACGATTCGCGCCCTCAGCCAATTGCTTTAATTTCTCGAAATCAACCCATGCATCTTTTTCTGCAGCAAACATGAACACATCGCACTTTGCTTTCAAAAAGTCATCTCGAGTGCCCACACTATCGTGCATATTCTCATCCACGCTAGTTTTCAAAAATTGATCGATATTGACATCATGCCCCAGGATGTCGCCCACACCTTGTTCCACCCCAGAAACATACACATCAATGATATCTTTTTGGCAAATGAGTGTAATCGTCTCCCGGAAATCGACAATACCGACAAGGCAAATCAAGCGCTCTATCCGAGCGTCCAAGCTCGCAGCGCGTATGGCACAGCGCGCGGACATACTGTTCGCCTGCAAAATGACTTTCGAGTGACCGTACTCGGTTTCTAAATAATCAAGTGCAGCCAGAATGTCGGCCACTGCACCCGGCAGTGTGTAATCGACGATCTCTCCTTCACTCTCTCCGATGTGATTGGTGTGATCAAACCGTAAAACCCTTAACCCGTTTTGCGCAAAGACATAGGACATTTGTAAGTTGTTCTTCTTAGACTGTCCATATTTGGGCGCCATCACCACAAAGGGCGCATCTGGCGCCGCCGTGCTCAATGCATCAATGAAGCCCACCATCTTCTTACCGCTGCGAGATGGAAATACGACGACTTTACTTTGAATAGTCGAGTGATCAGTAGCACTTGTAGTCATCTATAAAATTGCTCAATAATTAATCTCCTATCAGATTCATAGGGCCGCCAACATACAAATAAAAAATAATTGTAATGAAACTTAATGAAATAATGGCAACTAATACAAATTAGACATTATAGTTGCACCGCATTAAACTATGGACGTATTTTCCCTAGCTCTACTAATTATTTCGTGAGTCATTTTCTATTCATTAGAGACGAGCCATCCATCCCAGCTAAGCTACGGGAGGTTTTTTCGGCTCCAGAGGACCGAATCGTCATACGGCAATCAGCACTTGAAGCGAAATCTTCGCTCGCGCGCAGCGCCTTTGATGCAGTGGTCATTTACTCGGAAGGCACAGAGCTAGAGCTCAAGCGCACGCTCTGCGAAATACGCGAGCTCACAGAACAGATCCCAATCGTCGTCTTAACACCCGAGTATAACTCAAGCCTAGAAAACACTGCCTTTGAGAATCGTGCCGATCTTTATTTCGCGGAGCCGATCCCCTCAAAAACACTCGCTCGCGTGTTGATGAATCAACACGAAAACAAACAAGGCAACACGTCCAGTAGCATGCAGGACTGGGGCAATCATCCACAACAGCGGAGCACTAATATCAGCCACGCGACATCGACTCTGAACGTACTGCGCGATCTCTCGCACATATTGAGCTTCAGTTTGGATTATAAAGCCTTTACCCAGCACTTCATCCTCAAGCTGCGAGAGCACATCAGTTTCAGCCGCATCGGCATCTTTCTAGAGAGTTCCGCCAAGCAATCCTTAGTCAAAAATAAGCAATCGAAACATCTCACATGCATTGCCTCACTCGGCTTGCCCTCCGACCTGGTGGACTGCTTTCAACTCAGTCGAGAAGTTGGCATCGGGCGCGAGCTGACAGAATATCCTCGTATTTTACACAAAGAAAGCGGTACTCGCAGCCAATTCACACACGGTAATAGCGGGAGCGCTAAAGAGTTCTCAGTCCTCGGCTGCCACTTAGCGATCCCGATCACAGATCGAGAAGAAATCATTGGCTTGGCGGTATTAAATGGCCCCGTGACTGGTCGCGACTACACCGAAGACGAATTGGAGCTACTCTACCTGCTGATGGAAGAACTAGGCTTGGCAATCCGCAATAGCCGCCTACACAGCGAACTTGCGCACCATGGGCAATTAATCGAAAACGTCATGCACTCCATGTCGAGTGGTGCGATCGTCTTCAGTGAAAATCTAGACATTCTTTACATGAACGACGCGGCCAAGCGCTTTCTTGATCTCGGTCAAAACAATCCCGACCGTCGTATCGAGTTCGCAGAACTTCCCGCCAAACTGGCGAAGCCAGTGCACCGTGCTGTCGAGAAAGGTGAACTGCTAGAGCCTTTTAAAATCGACGGTTTAGAACCAGACGAGGTGTATCAAGTCTCGATTTTCCCCTTCAGCCAAAAGGGGGAACTGATGCGCCTACCGCGCCCGACGATGCTCATAATAGAAGACTTCACTAAAATTGAAGCCAGCAAAGAAAGCGCTCGATCAGATACCAAGAACCAAACAATCAGTCTGATTGCCGAGCGATTCGCCCACGAGATACGCAATTCTCTGGTGCCGCTATCGACACATGCTCAATTAATCGACAAAAAGATCCAACAACCCAAGTTTCAAGCTTCGCTTAAATCGGCCATGCTCAAAGAAACCGCGAGAATCAAACGCCTCAGCGAGCAAATGCTCTATATGGCGCAATCTTCTCAGGCAGGGGGGAGTGAAGTGCAACTCAATGTTATCATCCAAAAGGCATTCCAACGCGCTCGTACCCAGACAGATAATACACTCGCGGAACTAAAAATTGAAAACCAGCTAGAGTCCTTAGCGCCACTCACGCTAGAAGCCAATCCTGAGGCGCTCACCCATGCATTCGAAGAACTATTCTTAAATTCGATTCAAGCCAATCCAGACGCACAAATCATTCAAGTTGAGATCTGCCAGGATCTCACGGGCAAGCGTCTGGTCCGCTTACGTGACGGAGGCACCGGCCTGACAGAAGATTTAGTCAAGCAGGCAACCGAAGCTTTCTACACGACGCGTCACACCGGCGTAGGCTTAGGACTCTCCGTCGCTCAAAAAGTGATTACCGAGCATCAAGGTGAGCTGAAACTCAACTCCCGAACTCAAGAACGCAACTGGGACATCGAAATCGAATTCCCCTCCTACCGTATCCACGCTTAATTACATGAAACCATTGCAACGCCCTCTCTTCACCCTTGGTCTTTCTTTGCTCGCCTACGTATCCACCGATGCCGCAGCCACACGTGTCGCTTTCATTGATCCCTTTGCCACCGCACGTGGCAATGCATTTACCGCCACGGCCGACAACCCTTCCGCCGTGTTCTACAACGCTGCAGGCCTCACACAAGTCGAAGGCACGCAAGTTCAAGGCAATGTGTTCACGATTTCACTCGGCTACGAATATAGCAGCTCCAGTGGTAACGACTCCCTAGACGACAGCTATCAAGCCATCCCCAGCGCATTCATTTCCCATAAGTTCAAAGACACTCCGATCGCACTCGGATTTGGCATGTATGCACCCTTCGCACTCGGCACCGACTGGGGCGATGACGCATCATTTACAGCAGCTTTCCCCAACCCAGAATCCGCCGTGCCTCACAAAGCGGACTTAACTTACGTGAAGTATCACGCAGTGGTCGCGTGGCAAATCTCAGAGAGCTTTTCCTTAGCAGCAGGGCTGTCCTTTGACGACACAGACATCGACCTCCAAACAAATGCATTGGAATTCAATGGCCAAGACAGTGCCGTAGGCTACTCGCTTTCCGCCTTGTGGCAACCTAGCGCACAGCACAGTTTCGGTCTCAACTACCAAGCGAAAACAGAAGTTAGCTACGACGGCACAGTTTCGGGGCCCGCGGTATCGGCATTACTCTTACAGAGCTCAGTCGATACCACCGCTGACTTCAGCTACCCCGAATCAATAGTCTTTGGCTATTCCTATCGTCCCAGCGAGCACTGGAATTTTGAATTTAATTTGGATTGGACGAATTGGGACCGCGTAAATGAGCTCGAACTTAAAGGCACGCCCTTTGCCTACACACTCAACTGGGAGTCGGCCTTTATTTGGGAGCTGGGGCTCACCCGCTACTTCGACAATGGCTGGCAAGTGAGCGCAGGCTATACCTTCGTCGAAAACGCCGTGCCCGATTCATTCCTGCTTCCGATCGTCCCCGACTCGGATCGCCACTTCCTCGCGATCGGCCTAGGCCGCAGCTACGAAAATCTGAGCTGGCAAATCACTTACCAGCAAGCCTTTGCCAGCGAACGTAAACTGACTGGCAATAAGACTTCGTCAAGTATCGATGGTAGCTACGATCTCGACAGCCAAGCGGTGGCGATATCACTGAATTACAGATTCTGAGACAGGGCGAGCCAGAGCCTCAAGACAGCGAGCCGCTCAGGGTGCACAGGGCGCACTGGACGCTCGTGGCCAAACGCTGGCATTATTCCATCGCACTGCCGACATTCGGATAGCTACCCAGCCACTTGACCAGTGGGCAATGCCCCTCTAGATCCGCCAGCGCCGCCTGCACATTGGCATCTTGATAATGGCCAATCAGATCGATAAAGAAGTAATAATCCCAAGCTTTTTTACGACTGGGGCGCGATTCGATCTTGCTCAAATTAATGCCACGAGTCGCAAAAGCGCGCAGTGCTTTCTCCAAGGCACCACACTCGTCGCGCAAAGAAATCACTAGGCTGGTCTTATCTCGTCCGCCTCCGAGTGGCTTGGCGCGCGTCTTACCGACCACCAAAAAACGCGTCACATTGTCATCACGGTCTTGTATGTCGCGGGCTTGAATCGGCACCTCATAACGCTGAGCAGACAAGGCACCCGCTACAGCAGCCACGCCTTCGCAAGTCTTCGCGGTGAGCACGGCTTCAGCGGTGCTCACAACATCAATTAGCTCTGCGTTGGGCAAGTGACGGCGCAGCCAATCGCGACATTGCCCCAGCGCTTGATCCTTTGAGCGCACCTCTCGAATCGCTTCGATGGGCGATTGAGAGATCAAGCAATGATCAATCGGCAAGTAAACTTGCGAGCAAATGTGTAGATTGGACTCGACTAGCATGTCCATCGAGTGGAAGACGGCGCCTTCAGTTGAGTTTTCAATCGGCACTACACCGTAATCCGCGGCCCCGGATTCGACCTCGGCAAACACGTCGGGAATCGTCTTGATCGAGCGATAATCGAGGCTGACCCCAAAATTGCAGATGGCGGCCTGATGAGTATAAGTCGCCTCTGGGCCGAGGTAGCCAATCACCAGCTTTTTCTCCAAGCCGATCGAGCCAGAAATCACCTCGCGATACACAGAGCGTAAGGTTTCGTTCTTAACCGGGCCGGGGTTCAGCGTGCACACTTTTGCCATGACCTGTGCCTCACGCGTGGGGTCATAATAGTCGGCCCCGTTGGCATGCTTAATCTGTCCGATTTCACCGGCATGTTTAACTCGCTGACTGAGGAGTTCGACAATGTTCAAATCAAGGGCGTCCACCTGTGCGGGATCAGTTGCCTGCGCGGCAGGGTCTAGCCCCGCAAGCATCAATGCACGGTAAATCGCCTGCAAAGTCGCGTCAGAAAGTGGACCGGGGTTAAATTTCGCAACCTTTGCAAGCACGGTAGCCTCGTCGGCCCCCCCGTCGTTCAACACACGTTGATTAAGCAACTCCACCACTTGGCGGTCGATGGCATCAATCGCATCGCGATTGCGCTGTAGTTTCACGTTGATATCTTCAGGCATCATAATGCAGTGTTTTCGTTAGATTCAGATTCGATGGCCGCATCACTCTCGACGTTCTCCCGCTGCCAGTCCACTTCGACAAATTTCTCATCCAGCGCGAGCTCATCTGACTTCGGCTCTTTCGACAGGCCCACATCTTCGTCAGAAATCTCATCGGATTCGTCTTCGCTGCGGCGCATCCACTCATCGATCTGATGATTGCTCAAGACATCCGAGGCGGGCAGCTCCTCCAGCTCCCGGATACCGGTGAATTCTAAAAACTTATCAGTGGTGCCATACTGAATCGGACGACCAGGCAACTCGGCGCGGCCAGTCACAATTACCAGCTCGAGATCGATTAACTTATGTAGCGCACTATCCACGGACACCCCACGAATCGCCTCCATCTCCGCACGTGTCACTGGCTGACGATACGCCACGATCGATAAAGTCTCTAAAGCGGCCGGGCTGAGTTTCATCGGCCGTGGAGCGCCACGCAGCAGTCGCACAAACTCTGCAAATTGCGGAGCGGTCACCATTTGATAACCATTAGGCCCTTCCACGAGGCGGTAGGCTTTATCCTTTACTTCCGCTTCCTCGCGCAACTGCAGCAAAGCATCGCGAATTTGCGCTTGTGTCACCAAACTTGGCACTTCCAGTGTCGGGCTTTCTTCGCCCTCCTGCTCTCTGGCATCTTCCTGCGCTTCGCTCAACTCTTGATGGTAACGGACGAATACCTTAACCACATCTTTGAGCAAAATCGGTTCGGCAGTCGAAAGCAACAAGGCCTCTAAAGTCTTTTTCAGGTCAAAATCCATATAATGACAGCCACTAGATTCAATAATATCGTCGGTTAAAAGCAAAAAGGGTATTGTCGTTTGCGTCGCTATTCATTGAATTCTTCGCTTTTCTGCAATGAGAAAGACTTTTCGACTACATTTAATTTAGAATTTATCAATTATGGCTGATATAACAAACCGCCCGCACTCCTCAATCGTCGTTGACGGAAACGACCGCGCCCCCGCACGCTCTATGTTACGCGCGGTCGGATTCCAAGATGAAGACTTTAAGAAGCCTCAAATCGGGATCGCCGGCTCTCCCAGCGACTTGACTCCCTGTAACATGCACCTCGGGGAACTCGCGGAGCACGCCACCAAAGGCGTCAACCAAGCAGGTGGTAAAGCCGTCAATTTCAGCACAATCACCGTATCCGACGGCATCAGCATGGGCACTAAAGGCATGCGCTACAGCTTGGTCTCACGCGATGTGATTGCCGACTCCATCGAAACAGTGGTCGCGGCCGAAGGCTTTGACGGCCTTGTCGCGATCGGTGGCTGCGACAAGAATATGCCAGGCTGCATGATCGCGATCGCGCGCCTCAACCGCCCAGCGGTCTTTGTCTATGGCGGCACCATCCTACCGGGCCTGATGCCACACGACGAAGAAGAACAACGCAATCCAATGGATATCGTATCGGTATTCGAAGCCGTCGGCAAGCACGCCAAGGGCGAATTGACCGACGAAGAACTGAAAGAAGTCGAGAAATACGCAATCCCCGGCGCAGGCTCTTGCGGCGGCATGTATACCGCCAACACAATGGCCAGTGCAATCGAAGCGCTCGGTATGAGCCTACCTGGCAGCAGCGCACAAGTCGCCGTCGGCGAGCCGAAGCGTAAAGACTGCGAAATGGCCGGCGCAGCGGTGCTCAAGCTACTCGAAAAGGGCATTAAACCACGCGACATCATGACGCGCAAGGCCTTCGAAAACGCGATCACTACCTGCTTGGCGCTGGGTGGTTCCACGAATTTGATTCTGCACCTACTCGCAATCGCACACTCCACAGACGTTGACCTAAGCATCGATGATTTCAAGGAAATCGGCGAGCGCGTGCCCCTACTGGCCGACTTGAAACCCTTCGGAAAGTATAACATGAGCCACCTGGTCCGCATCGGTGGCATCCGTCCGATGATGAAAATGCTGCTTGATCGCGGCATGCTTCACGGCGACTGCCTCACCGTGACCGGCGAGACTATCGCCGAATCGCTCAAGGATGTACAGCCCTACGCCAGCTTCCCCGACGAGCAAGACATCATTCGCCCCTTCGATCAGCCGATCAAAGAGACCACTCACCTACGCATTTTGCGTGGCAACCTCGCTCCCGGCGGCGCCGTCGGCAAAATCACTGGTAAAGAAGGCCTCTACTTCAAGGGCGTGGCCAAAGTTTACGAAGGCGAAGAAGAAGCTCTCATCGGTATCCTACGTGGCGATGTAGTCGCTGGAGACGTAGTCGTGATCCGCAACGAAGGTCCCGTCGGGGGCCCCGGCATGCGGGAAATGCTCTCACCCACCAGTGCTGTCGCCGGACGCGGCCTCATCAAGGAAGTCGCCCTCATCACCGATGGCCGTTTCTCTGGTGGTAGCCACGGTTTCGATGTCGGCCACATCACTCCCGAAGCCGCCAAGGGCGGCCCGATTGGCATCGTCAAGAGCGGTGATCAAATCGAGATTGATGCGGTCAAGAACACCATCAATCTATTGATCGACGATGCGGAATACGATGCGCGCATGGCAGCCTTCAAGCCAACCGGCGCTGGCTCCAAGCGCGGCATTCTCGGTAAATACGCAGCCACCGTCGCCACCGCCTCCGATGGCGCCGTGACCGATAAAGATCTATAGCCGCACTTCCTAATTCTAAATTGCTAATTCTAAATTCATACAGCCATGTCCTGGGACCGTTTCACTAAGCACTATCTAAATATCAACGAGCTCGATTTCGCGATCGATATCAGCCGCATCGACTTCGGCGATAATTTCTTCGCCGAAATGGAGCCACGTATGCAAACCGCTTTCAAAGCGATGCAAGCGCTCGAAGCGGGAGCGATCGCCAATCCGGATGAGGGCCGCATGGTCGGCCATTATTGGCTGCGCAATGCCGCACTCGCACCCAAACCAGAACTCACCGCAGAGATCGAAGCCTGTGTTGCTAAGATTAAAAAGATCGCGGCCGATGTGCACAGCGGAGCCATCAAAGGCGCGGCAGGCGCCTTTAAGAACTTACTAGTGATCGGCATCGGCGGCTCCGCACTCGGCCCGCAGTTTGTAGCCGATGCACTTGGTGGCCCCAAAACTGATAAGATAAAGCTCTTCTTCTTCGACAACACCGACCCCAATGGACTCGATCGCACACTGGACGCGCTCGATGGCCAGCTCGGAGAAACACTCTCAGTCGTCATCTCTAAGTCGGGTGGCACACCGGAAACTCGCAATGGCATGCTAGAAGCCACAGCTGCCTATACAGCAGCGGGGCTCGACTTCGGTCAGCACGCGATCGCCATCACCGGCGAGGGCAGTAAACTGCATCAAGTCTCCAAAGAGGACAACTGGTTAGACTTCTTGCCCATGTGGGACTGGGTCGGTGGACGCACCTCCGAACTTGCAGCCGTGGGGCTGTTTCCCGCAGCCATCCAAGGCCTCGACATCGATCGCATGCTCGCGGGCGCGAAAGCGATGGACGATGTCACACGTTCTACAGAGACCGCCAGCAACCCTGCTGCCCTACTCGCACTGATGTGGTATTTCGCCACTGACGCGAAAGGCGCCAAAGACATGGTGGTGCTTCCCTACAAGGACCGACTCATGCTCTTCTCGAAGTATCTGCAGCAACTCGTCATGGAGTCGCTCGGCAAGGAACTCGACCTCGACGGCAAAGTCGTTCACCAAGGCATCGCCGTTTACGGCAACAAGGGCTCCACCGACCAGCACGCCTACGTGCAACAACTACGTGAAGGTGTGCATAACTTTTTCGCCACCTTCATTGAAGTGCTCAAGGACCGCGATGGCGACTCGATCGAAGTCGAATCCGGCACCACATCGGGTGACTTCCTGCAAGGCTTCTTCCTCGGCACACGCGATGCTCTTTACGATAATGGTCGCCAATCGATCACACTCACCATTCGCGAAGTCACTCCCGAGGCCGTGGGCCAACTGATTGCACTCTTCGAACGTGCCGTCGGTCTCTACGCCAGCTTGATCAATATCAACGCCTACCACCAACCTGGCGTGGAAGCTGGCAAGAAGGCGGCAGCGACCGTCCTCGAGCTCGAACAACAAGTGATCGAGCACCTGAAAGCTCAAGCAGGCAAAAAATTGGACGCAGTCAGCATTGCACAGAACTTGAACCTTGATGCACAGACTGAATTGATCTTTAAATTACTGAATCGTCTCGCTGCCAACCAGCGTGGGATTGCAGTTGAAGCGAAGAGCCCCATCCATCAGTCACTTTTTTATTCTGAATAATTTAGCCAGAACCCCCCAATAAATAAATGAATAGTCTATCCATGATACTCCGTATCCTCGCAATCGTGGCTGCACTCGCAGCAGCCGCCCTTTTCTTCGTTGGCAAGGGGAAACTTGCCGAACAGCACGCAGCTCAAGTTAAAGCAGAGCAAGCCACTGTAGCTGTTCAGGCGGAACTAAGCTCCGCTAACGAACAAATCGGCAAACTGGAAACCAACCTCAAAAACGAACGCGAGTCGCTCGCCGACGAGAAGCGTAAGCTCGAAAGCGTGCGCTCTGAGATGTACACAGCCAAGCAAGAAGTCAGCCGTAGCCAACAACAACTGAGTGAAAGCAAAAAGACGATCCGCGAGCTAGAAAGCGCCGCCCAACGCCTACGCGCCGACCTACTACAATCGGAGCAAAACTTGATCGCAGCTAATAAGGAAAGTGAACTCGCTCAACTCAACGAGCGCATCGCTGAACTGGAAAAATCAAATGCCGACTTCAAAGAATCCTTAGATCGTGCCCAAGAGCGCCTCGCCAACAGCCGAGCGGCTGGTGCAAAAAGCGCCGCCAACGGAGTGCTCACAGCAGGTAGCGGCAGTTACAGCAGTCACTTCACGCCAACTGCATCACAGCCACTGCCGCAAGCAACGATCGGAGCCGAAACAACAGTTCAATCTCTGAGTACACAAAATGGTCTCATCGTACTCGCCAACACACCTGAGCTCGCTTTAGCCCCAGGTGCACAAGTGACTGTCATTAAAGACATGAAGGCCCTGGGTAAGATTCAAGTCGTGCAAGTCACCGACAAGCTTGTCGTGGCCAACCTACTACCAGGTGCTCAAGCTAACAAAATGACTGTGGGTAGCGCCATCAAAATCTTGAACTAAGAGCTCGCAAGCGCCCAAGCTATTTGAGCATACTTGCTTTCATATTTTATAACACGAACAGCACATCACTCATCTAAATATATAATGTATCGCCGAATCGCACTCCTCGCCGCACTTGCCCTGATGGCATTCTTCATGACTGGTTGCTTCGACAGTAATCCCGACGATCAATCGGTGCCTTGGAGTCGCCCAGCTGATTGGGAACGCGGCGCGCCCGGCTTCGGCGGCTAGCTTGCGAATATATTTTCCACAAAAGCTCCACTCATTCCGAGTGGAGCTTTTTTATTTTCACTTGCGAGCGACTAGAAGGACGAAAAGATGCACTCGTGTTAAAAAGCATACCAATCAAAGAAACCCTGATCACCGTAGCTGATGGACTCCTACACATGGGTTCCTTCATCGTGTTGGCAGCCATCATACTACTTGCTTGCAGGCTTTTATCGCGTGGCCATGTGGATGCGAAGCTATTAACAGGCCTATGGATCGCTCTACTGTTAGCCACTGTAAGAGTTTTGTTGCTAAACGCGTTCGCACACCTGCTACCAAACTCTAATGCACACAATCTAGAACTAGCAGTTATCGCGGGGCTCTACATCGCAGCATTTATACTAGTCTATAAACTGATCACGATACCTGCGCTCGGCACCGCACTGAGTGCCGCAGCCATCGTCCTGGCGCAACTCGCATTGGCCAGCTATGTGCCACAACTCTCACAGAAATTAATGCCTGAGGGTCAACGTTTCGCAGAGCTGACAGGCGCGAGTAATCAGCGAACTCAAACACTCGCACGCGATGCGCAAGCATTTCGCAATAGAGCAGGCAGTGCCCAGCAAATCTTAATAAACACTTTCAATTCCTTAACTGGCCGGGAAAGCGGCGAAGTCAAATTCTCTACAGAAACCGCTCCACGACAAAAAAGTTTAGATAAGCCGAGACCTGCGGCCAAGCTCGACAGCGAAGCCGTGCTACAATCTACCAGCGCCAGCATATTAACTCCAAAACCGCTCTTCCCTGAAGATTACCATCACGCCGAAACGCCCGACTTAATCAATGAAGAGGTCGCATACTACATGCCACAAGCAAAGCCAGTCCTCTCCGAGAGCAACTTAGCGACTCCACCAGCAAATGTGGAGGCATCCGAATGGCCCGCCCCCACGACAGACGAGCCCGCAGCAGAAACCAATTATTTCACCGCGGATGAGCTCCGTCCCATCGTGACGGACCAATCCATCGTGCAAATACCCACAGGCCCCGACGCCGCAACATGGCAGCTAGCCGCAAAAGCCATTAAAATCGACGCTTGGTTTGCAGCTGCCGATGAGTCCGGACGCTCCACCATTTTCATAGCAGGCAATGCCTTACAAGATGGGGACACTTGGGAATATCAACACCAAGACGGCCATCTCTACCGATTCGCCTTCAAGGGCATCCAAAACAATTTGATTACCCTAGTTGCCCTAGAGCGTGTCAGTGCTTCGAAATAGTTGACGTCGTGAATTGCTCACTCTAGCCGTGACCAATTCACGAATTCACGACATCACGACTAGAGCACCCGCCCGATTCAGTCTAAACTTTATCTTTAGTCGCAGAATCAGCAAATTCGCCGAGATTACGGAAGCGCGCATAACGATCATCCAGCAACTTTTTAACGCTCTTCTTCTTCAGCTTAGTCAACGAATCCACGATGGCCTCCTTTAAGTTTTTAGCCGCCGCTGCGTAGTCGCGATGTGCGCCCCCAGTCGGTTCGGCAATCACGCGATCGACCACGCCAAATTTCTCCAAATATTCAGGACTAAACTTCAATGCATCCGCCGCCTGCGGAGCCGCCGCGCGATCCTTCCAAAGAATCGCGGCACAACCCTCCGGCGAGATCACAGAATAATAGCCGTTTTCAAGAATCATAACCTCATCGGCCACAGCCAGCCCCAAGGCGCCACCACTGCCGCCCTCTCCGATCACAATCGTGACGATCGGCACCTTCAAAGCACTCATATCACGAATGTTCACTGCGATCGCCTCCGCGACGTGACGCTCCTCGGCTCCAATGCCGGGATAAGCCCCTGGAGTATCCACAAAAGTAACGATTGGCATATTAAATTTTTCAGCCATCTCCATTAAGCGCATCGCCTTACGATAACCCTCTGGATGCGGACAACCAAAATTACGTTTCAAGTTATCACGCGTGTTACGCCCCTTTTGTTGGCCCAAAAGCATGACTGCTTCACCATCAAGAAAAGCAGGTCCGCCCACAATCGCAGCATCCTCGCGAAAACGACGGTCCCCGTGCAACTCCTCAAAATCCGTAAAAATCGCCTCAATATAATCCAGCGAATACGGGCGCTTCGGGTGGCGCGAAAGCTGAACGCGCTGCCAAGGAGTCAAATTGGAGTAGATCTCCATCTTGGTTTGCTCGATTTTGGCCTCAATAGCCTCAATTTCATTCGTCACATCGACCTTGGACTCCTTTGAGACCTGGTTCAGTGTGATCAATTGTTTCTCAAGCTCGCGCAGCGGCTTTTCAAATTCCAGCGTATAAGTAACGTCTTCCATGTATATTAGAATTTAGGGGTTTAGATTCGAGGCTGTCAATGCCGCTAAATGTCATCCTTTTCAGGGGGCGATTTGAGTTCATCCTTCCAGCCCAACATGCGGGCCTGCGCACCAAAGTGCTCCGCTTGATCTTTGTCTCCACGCTCCACCCATATGCGCGACAGACTGGTATTAATGTGTATATCCTCCGGGCATAACGCGTGCGCACGCTCCCCGGCCTGCAAAGCCGCATCATAATCGCCCTCCGCAAAATAAATTTCAGTCAAGGCGTGCCATACCCCAAAACTATCCGGATGCAGCTCCGAAAGCTTTAAAAGTTTAGTCAGCGCCGCCTCACTATCACCCAAGGTGAAATCAAGGGTGGCATCGTCGATCTGGTCTTGAAGAGAAGTGTCACGCATAGTCGCTTTTGTGTTGCTCTAAAACTGAGCCTGTTTTGGATCGAGGAGAGATAACTCACTTATGTCTGACCCGCAAATCGAAAAACTCCTTATTGTTCAAGATCGCGACGTCGCGCTCCAAAAAATCGAGCAAGAACTCGCCCGCATCCCACAAGAGCGCAGCGCCCTAGAGGCCCACATCACCACGGAGCAGGCTAATATAGAAGCCGCCAGCCAGGCACTCAAAGAAAAAGAGGTCCAACGCAACGAGGTCGACACCGAGGTGAAAGCCAAAGAAAGCGCCATCGCACGCTTTCTGACGCAACAACTTGAAGTCAAAAAGAACGACGAGTATCGCGCCCTCACCCAGCAGATCGAACAAAATCAAAGTGACATTGCCGAGCTAGAGGAGCGCCAAATTGAGCTCATGCTAGAGATCGACGGCACCCGCGAGACCTTTGAAGCCGAAAAAGCTGTCATCGAAGCCCGCATAGTCGAACAAAAGCAAGAGATTCTACAACTTGCGGAGCGCGAAAAGAATTTAAAAGCCTCGATCAACGAAGCCCAGGCAAGCGTGGTGGCCGCACGCAGCACAGTCGACGAATCTTACCTCGGTCATTACGACCGAGTCAAAAAGCTCTGCAAGCGCCCCCCTTACGTAGCCCCCATTGAAGCCCACAAATGCGGGGGCTGCCATCTGCGCGTATCCAACGAAGTCTCCGGCAATGCCCACCTAGACAGCGAGATCCACTTCTGTGACCAGTGCGCTCGCATCGTCTACGCGTAAGCAAACTCAGGCAGGGGGCCATCAATGGACACAAAAAAAGCGCCTCGTGTAAACGAAGTGCTTTAAAAAATGGTACACCTGAAGGGACTTGAACCCCTAACCTCCTGATTCGTAGTCAGGCGCTCTATCCAATTGAGCTACAGGTGCATTTAGGAAGTCGCGGATAAAGACGAAGCTCGGGGCAGAGATCAAGCAGAATTTTACAATTTTGACACGCTAAATCCGCCTCGCACCGAATCGCCCCTGCGCCTAACACTGGTGCTCGCCGCTCTTCGTCACCCAGGCCAGCCAACAGCCCAGCTCAAAAGAATCTATTAGGACCAAACTTTATTCGAAGGGGTATAAGGCAAAGCCTGCCCCCCACCCATAGGCACAAAACATAGGCATAAAAAAAGCGCTTCGTATCAACGAAGCGCTTAAAAAAATGGTACACCTGAAGGGACTTGAACCCCTAACCTCCTGATTCGTAGTCAGGCGCTCTATCCAATTGAGCTACAGGTGCGTTTGAGAAGGTGCGGATAAAGACGAAGCTCTGGGCCTAGATCAAGCAGAATTTTTCAAAAGATGCATTTTTTTGAAAAACCCACTTCACTTAGAACCTCACAATATAGACCATGCTCGCGGCAATTGCGCCGAGCGCAATCAATACCCACCACAGCATAACAGCTAACTGTGGCTTACGATTAATCAAGACGATCAGCCCACCGAGCGCCAGCCAGATCAGCATTTTCACGATCAACCATGGAGAGGTGAAATTGTGGCCCATCTTAGAAATTAAGCCAAAACCCGCCACTAAAATCAGTAGTAAACCAATGCCACTGGTAATCGAACCGAGCTTACGCACCGAAACATTATCCGGGGCAGCCATGCTACGCGCAAGCAAGGCACCGTAGCCTAAAAAGACCATTGCGATGCCGACGATATGAAGAACTTGATAGATATTAGGATTCATAGACCGCTAAAGAATCTGAAAAGTCACTTCCTGCAAAGACGAAAAACGGATCTTTCCGACATATGTATTCAATAAAAAAGCCCGGCAAAAAACTGCCGGGCTTTGTAGTTAGTGATACTAGGTAGGGGAATCGAGGCGCTAGACTGCCTTAGGAATGTCCGCAGGGATATCCACTAAGTGTGTAACCTTGCGCTTAACTTTCTTCAAGCGTGAGCGACGCCGTAACATACGATCAAGCTTGTTGACCATATCATCGATCGACTTATATAAATCGTCGGTAGCGGCTGACGCGAAGTGATCATTTCCGCGGACTTCAAGCTGTCCTTTCGCTATAAATTCTTTCTGGTGGCTAGACTGGTGAGGGTCGTATTCTAGCTCCACACGCATACGGATGATGTTATCCTCATGCTCGAAGAGTTTTTCTGCTTTTTCGTGAACCATATTTTTGATCGCATCCGTCAGTTCCATGTTCAAACCTGAGATGATTACGTCATGTTGCTTCATATGTATTTTCCTTTTGTTTATTGGTTCGATTTAACGGCATCGACTGACACCGCCGCAATGACCCAACTGAGCATAAAAAAAGCCAATCCATTATAACGCCGAACTCGAAAGTTCGAAAAACCTAACACACTTATGAAGCAATTAGAATACTTCAAGCGGTTCTCCGTAATCATCGTTACGGGTGGTTCGTCTGGGATTGGCTGCTCAATTATCAAAGCAATTCAGAACGTAGCACCAGATATTACATTGTGCAACCTTTCTCGCTCAAAACCTGCGTTTTTTTTGGGCCCAACCGGCCAACATTTCCCAGTCGACCTGAGTGACGCGACCGCCCTCGCCGACACAGCATCTGAACTGATAAAGAAAATCCATTCAGTGCCCAACGGTGAGGTCTTGCTAGTCAATAACAGCGGCTTTGGCGACTATGGGCGCATGCCCGATCTCGAGCTCAAAAAACAGCTATCCATGATCGATCTAAACGTGCGCGCGGTCGTGGATTTGACCGCACGCCTACTGCCCACCCTTTTAGAACGCGGCGGCGTCGTCGTCAACATCGCCTCGACGGCGGCTTTTCAGCCGACGCCCTACCTCGCCACCTACGGCGCGAGCAAAGCCTTTGTGCGCAACTGGTCGCTCGCACTCAACGAAGACCTACGTGGTAGCAAAGTCCGCACCCTCACCGTCTGCCCCGGCCCCACTCAGTCCAATTTCTTTAAAGCTGCGGGCTTCGCCACGCCTCCCATGAAAAAAGGCAGCGCTCCGGGCCTCGACATGAGCTCCGAAGAAGTCGCCGCACGTACACTCAATGCCATTGCCAAAGGGCAAGCACTCCTCGTAACTGGTTGGATGAATCATTGCATCAGTTTCTTTGGCAGCAAAATGCCACTCGTCGCCGTCACTCGCATCGGCGGCGCCATCCTGCGCAAAATGCGCCTAGAACAACATCGAGCCCAATAATACCCGCATTCCCTTCTATCCTCCGACCTCTGCCATCCGTCCTCTGCCATCCGTCCTCTGCCATCTAAAATTATGAACAATCCCTACGGCGAAGAAGCCCCCCTGGTCGAAATGACCGATTTCACCAACTGGATTGTCCAGGAAGACGACAACCTGCTCATCATAAACAAGCCTGGCTGGCTGCTTTGTCATCCCTCCAAAAATGGTCCAATGTCCAGCCTCGTGGGCGTCGTGCGCGAATACACCGGAGCCGACAAGCTGCACCTCGTCGCCAGGCTCGACCGCGAGACCAGCGGTCTCATTGTCTTTGCCAAACGCCCGGCCGTGGCTCGCAAATTTCAAATGGCGATCCAAAATCGCATCGTCAAAAAAGCCTACATCGCACTCATGGAGGGCGAATTCAACGAGCCCAAGCATATCGACCTCCCGATCGCCCGTCGTCGTAAAGGTGGAGGGCCCGTCATCGTCAAATCCGAGGTCAGCTACGATCGCAGTTCACAAGACGCCGTCACCGACTTCATTCCCCTGCTATCCAAGAACGGCTATACGCTATGCCGCGTCGAGCCCGAGACCGGCCGCAAGCACCAGATACGCGTGCACGCCGAAGAAATAAAGCACCGCATCGTCGGCGACAAGATCTACGGCCCCGATGAGACACTGTATATTGAGTTCATCGAAAACGGCTGGACCGAGCGGCTAGCCGCCGCCCTCCCCATGCAGCGTCAAGCGCTCCACTGCTTCCGCTACGATTTCCAATTTCCCGAAGGTACGGTCAGCTTTACCGCTCAACTACAAGAAGACATGCTGCAGTTTTGCCGCGAATACATGGGTTTGAGCGCCGCAGAAGTCATGACAGCAGTCCAAGGGCAAAACTAGCGCAGTTTTCGTCACAAAAAAAATAGTTTGAAAAACTATTGACGCCCGCAGCAAGCGCGCCATTTTTCGAATCTTTCCTGAAAGGGGCATTAGCTCAGTTGGTAGAGCGCTTGCATGGCATGCAAGAGGTCAGGAGTTCGACTCTCCTATGCTCCACCAGGCTTCGTCCGAAACTTGTTTCGGCGAACGAAGCCTGTCACGGCGTAATGAAGTGAAGCTGGACTCCCAACACCTAGAGAACTACGCCCGGGCAAGCCCCCCCTTTGAATTCCACAAGTATGATGCAATTCTATTACGTGTATCGTCTCGTAAGTATAAAGGCTACAAATCGTCATTATACTGGGCTGACAGAGGATTTATCGGCACGACTCGCGAAGCACAACCGAGGCGAAGTCCCTCACATTTCCTTCCAATTGCAACCCTGGGTCGAACCGGTTTAACGTCGAGATTGACAAAACCTAATTGCTAGTAAGATTCACAATTTGTCTGTCAGCCTAAAAGTTGAATCTGAATTGATGGGGTTGCCTCCGGTTGAACGTGCGATGTTAGCTGAAAGGCTTCTTTCGTCTTTTGACAGCTCCGAGCAGACATCTCTCGATGTCGAATGGTGCAAGGAGGCTGAAAATCGGATCGAAGCATTTGACAATGGACTTCTTTCCGCATCCAAAGCCGAAGACGTCCATGCAAGAATCGAGAAGAAATATTTCTAGTGAACGTGCGCTACCTCAGCATCGCTGAAGAAGAGCTCGGTAAGGCTATCGAGTATTACGAAGACAAGGAGGTTGGCCTGGGTTTGCGTTTTTACGCGGAGTATCGAGCTGCTCTAGCGCGAATTCTCGCTTATCCCGATGCGTGGTATACACTTTCAGAAAATACCCGCCGCGTCGTACCAAAGTTTTCCCATTCGGGATCATCTATCAGATTCGGAACGACGAAATTCTAATCATCGCAGTTTCTGAGTTGCATCAGAAACCGAGGTATTGGAAAGATCGTATTGAAGAGGCCGATTGAATCGTCCCCCCCTGCAAGCAAACTGCTTGCCGACTTCCGTAAAGGCCTGGCAATCAAGGAAAAATACGACTTTCCGATGCTCCACCATTCCCGACGCTTTAGCGGCGCTGGAATGGTGAGAGTCCCGAAGCGTCTGTAACTCCAAGACAAGACACAAAAAAGGCACACTCAAGGTGAACTTTCCCCGAGTGTGCCTGTAAGGTAAAAGAGAGTGCTGCCCACCGCATGCTTGAAAGCGCTGCGATCAGGCCCCTGACTAGCTAAAAATCGGTAGAATGTGACGCTGGTAGAGATTCTCTGTCACGTTCTTGGCAATGACGGCTTCGTTGGCTTTGAGCGCATCTGTATAACGCTCCTGCATTTCAGCAGCCACTTTAAAGCCTACGTGGATGAGCTGGCGGAAGTTTAAATTGTAGTCAGGATGACTCTGCACATGGCGCAGGGTGTTGACATACTTCTCAGAATCCCAGCCCTGGACCGCCTCAGGCGTCGGCAACTGTGCCTTATCAATATCGATCACGGTGGCGTATGGAGCCGTCAGTTCGTCGAAGCGCACATAGGCACCTGCATAGACATCTTTAGCGATCTGAAGTGCTTCGCCATCGGCTTCAGCGAGGCCAATGACCTCTTCCAGCCAAGTGGTGCCAGCAGTTTTTACGTGGAGGCCGGCATCATGTTTAGCGATGAGTTTTTTAATGATCGGATAGATCGAAAACTTGTCTGATCCGGAGTGCACACTGAGCTTAAGTGTTTCCGGCAAGCCAAACTCTTGGATCGCGTATTCAATAACAAAGAGGTCCTCATCGAACTCTTTTTCAAATTGAGCAAGATCGCCAACGTAATCGACGCCTTTGTTAAAGCGACCAGTGAACTTCGGCGCGATGGTCTGTGCGGGGATCCCCTCGGCTGCGATCATCGACAAAATTAAAAATAGATCAATGGGTGTCTGGGGCAAATCGGTTTCATCCACCGAGACTTCAGTAATGAAATTATCTGCGCCCTTGGCCGCAACGATATGATCATAAATCGCTTTGGCCCCCTTGATGGCGACGAGAAACTTACCAGCGACTTCACGTAGCTTGGCCTCTGTCACTTCAAAGGGAGTTACGATACCGGGAATCTGCAATGCGCCGGTATACTTCTGATTGGCTGCGATGAAGGCATCCACATCGGCGGCATCTGGCGTCTCACCGACGAAGTCTGCCACGTCCAAGGTGTAAAAATTACTACCCGCCAGAAAGCTATCGACAGTCTTTAGGCCAATGTGGTCGGCATCGACGTAAAAGTCGCCCGTCCAGCCCAACGCCGCCACGGCAGCGTCGGCCTCAGTACGCAAGTCGTCGGGCTGACTTTTAACGATACTATGCTCACGAAAGGACTTATTCCACGTGGGATAGATATCGATGCCTGCGTTCTTGCCGTTCACGACGGACTGCAATTGCGCTTTACCTTGATGTGCGAAGCGATCGCCCATACCGAGAGTGTATTTTTGGATTTTCATAGTTTTCTGTATTTGAAAGAAATTATAATTTTGGAAAGAGTTGCTTAATGTTCACTGGCAATCCAGTGGCCATGGATTGATTGGCGGCGATACCGGTCAAGATCGAGAGCGCGCCGTCCTTATGCCCGGCAGCACGCTTGAGTGGATCTTCTTGTGGCTCGCCAAAGACATCGCGCAGTAAAATCTCATCGGCTCCGCCGTGCCCGCCACTGTTGCTTTCCTCAATTTCGATCTTCTGGGGTTCGCCCCAATGAGGACGATAGAGTAAACTTGTAGGTTCCAGCACCTGATGGCTGGCGCCCCCCTTGACATTACGGCTCAAATTGTGATCGCCCTCGCCTGCACTGACGTAGGACTTCTCCGTGACATCAATCTCCAAGCGCCCTTGAGTTCCATTAAATGACACGCGGTAGCCCTCCCAAGGGGCAAAAGCGACAAGGTGATAGGTCATGACTGCCTTATTCTGATAGCGCACCATCACACCCACATCATCTTCGATCGAAATGCCGTCGCCGAATACATTTTGATCGCGTAAATAGCCATCGGCGGATTCGCATTCATAATACAGCTGCTTCAGCTCTTCATTCCCTGTCAGGTCCAATGCAAAAGGATCCCGCTGCACGCGCGTATCGTTAGTGCCGCGAACGTAGCTGCGGGGCTCCCCACGCGCTTCGGCATTTTCACGGCCATAAAATCGCAGATCCCCCATAGCCACCACCGTTTCTGGACGACTCGACAACCACCAATTGACTAGGTCGAAGTGGTGAGTGGACTTATGCACCATCAATCCCCCGCTGTTGCGCTTATCACGGTGCCAACGACGAAAATAATCCGCCCCATGCTGAGTATCGAGCATCCATTCAAAATGCAGCGAGGTCACCGTTCCAATCAAACCAGACTGCAACAACTCTTTGACCTTCGAATTTCGCGGGGCATAGCGGTAATTGAAGGTCACGGTAAGCTTCTTTCCTGTGCGCTCTTGCGTCTCTAAAATCTGAGCGCACTTTTCAGTGTCCACTGTCATCGGCTTTTCTGTAACTACATCGCAGCCTGCTTCCATCGCACGACAGAGGTAGGTATGGTGAGTGCGATCGATCGTCGTCACGATCACCACGTCCACTTGGTGCGCTTGAATCATCTGTTCAAACGCCTCAGGGGCATAGCTGGGCAGGTCCAAACCGTCTGCTTTTTGCCATGCTTGCATGCGCAAAGGATTGATATCGCACAGTGCTACCAAGTCACAAGTGGCGGCATATTCTTTTAAAATTGCATTGCGAAACATCAAAGAGCGTGAGCCCGTGCCGACAATCGCGTAGCGCTTCTTTTGAGGGGTATCTTGAGACATCAGTCTTAGTATCTCGTATTACGCGGATATAGTCCATAGCCGCAGCGCTCAATAATTTGACATTATCGCTCAATAATGAAGTCTAGATGACATGCTCGCCTATTTCAGCTACGGCAAACGTCGCTATTACGAAAACCCACTCAACCACCTCCAGCAGCAACGGCGCTTCTGGGAGTTTCAAGCGGTAATACAAGGGCGCATAGGCAAAATGCCTGCGGGCGTCACCACCACGAGCATCCATGCATCCACCCTTTGGCTCTCCCCCCCCGGCTCCGCACACGGATGGGCAGGTGAACCCAAGAAAGACGCGACGATCGTGGTCTTTCACTTCAGCTACATTCCTAAAAGTCTGGCAACTTTGATCAATAGCCGGCAACAGGTCGAAATTCCACTCTCTTCGGAAAATTGCCGTCGCCTGCGCAAGCTGGCGCAGGGGGTGCAAAATTACTGGGAGCGCCCCGCGCCCGGCATGCTACTTTGCTATGAGCACGCTTTGCTAGAGCTAAGTTTTCTGACCCACGAAGCCCTCCAGCACGACCAGAGCCTCCCGGAGCATCGTAAGCAATCCAATGCGGCGGTACAACAAGCACTACTGTGGTATAACGAACATATGCAAGACAACCCAAGTTTGACCACGATTGCACAAAAAGTGCACAGCTCTCCGGCCAACCTGCGGCGCCTCTTTCACCAAAGCCTGCAAGCCTCTCCTAAAGACGTGTTTGATCAATTGCGCTATCAACGCGCAATGCAGCTACTCACCGATACCCACGAACCTCTTGCAAAGATAGCAGATAAGTGCGGCTTTCAAGACCAGAGTGCTTTCTCAAGAGCTTTCAAGCATCACTTTATGTGTAGCCCAAGTGAGATCAGAAGTCCGAAAGTTGATTAAGCCGGCATCCAAACGATGTTTCTTCAATAGAAGCACAAGACTGACTCAGGCTAATCACTTCGTGCGGATTAACTATTTTGAACTGGGCAACTCAAGGTCCACCTCAACATCTTCTTCATAGTCCACGCCAGGGAGCGAAAAGCCGAAAAGTGTAAGAAAGTTTTCCTGATATCCAGCGTAGTCCGACTCGGTAAAGAGAGTCTCACTTGTGATGCCCGGCCAAATATCGGCAACAGCTTGCTGCACATCCGGCTCCATTTCCCAATCGTCGACACGAATACGGCCCACCTCATCCAACTGGAGGTCATCCCCATAGAGGCGGTCGTTGAGCAGGCGCACCATTTGCTCGATGCAATCCTCGTGCGTCCCCTTGGCCTTCATGATCTTAAACAAGATAGAAATATAAAGTGGCACGACAGGGATCGCAGAGCTGGCTTGTGTCACCACTGCCTTATTCACAGCGACGTAGGCAGCACAGTCGTGCTTCTCTGTAATCGCAGCTGCCGCACGCTCCACATCTTTCTTCGCTTGGCCGATTGTACCGTTAGTGTAGACGGGCCATGTCAACTCTGGGCCGATGTAAGAATAAGCGACGCTCTTGGCACCTGGTGCCAGCACGCCCGCCTGATCAAGTGCATCCATCCAGAGCTCCCAGTCCTCTCCCCCCATTACTTTAATGGTATGTTCCACATCGTCGCCTTCGGCCGGCTCAATGGTAACTTCGCAAACTTGGTCCTTATCGGTATCGAGGCTGCGATTGGTGAAAGACTCTCCGATTGGCTTGAGCACGGACTTGTAGGTCTCGCCCGTCTTGGGATCGGTACGGCGCGGTGAAGCGAGGCTATAAACCACGAGATCGACTTGCCCGAGGTCAGCCTTAATCGTTTCGATCGTTTGCGCCTTGATCTCGTCCGAAAAGGCATCGCCATTAATACTCTTGGCGTAAAGGCCTGCCTCATGCGCGGCTTTTTCAAAAGCCACCGAGTTGTACCAGCCTGCGCTCGCAGGTTTGCCCTTAATCGAAGGACGCTCATAGAACACGCCTAATGTAGCTGCATCATGGCCAAAAGCCGACGCAATACGGGTCGAAAGCCCGTAGCCAGTCGAACTGCCGATCACCAAAACTTTCTTAGGGCCACCTGACTTCTTCGCCGCTTTGGCAACTTCAATCTCTTGGCGAACTTTTGCTTCGCAACCCTTAGGGTGCGCAGTAATACATACAAATCCTCGAATACGTGGCTTAACTATCATAAGTCTATCAGTGAGTGGTTTAGGCAATAAAAGAGCCTATCAAAAACAGGGATTGCCCCAGTGGCAACCGGTAATTCACAGCATCAACCTTTGCCGATACCGCTAGCTTCGAAGCCGATTTCGCGCAGCGCTTCTAGGTCGAGCAAGTTGCGCCCATCGAAAAGGAAGGCCGGCAATTGCATTTGATCGTAGATCTTCTGGAAGTCGAGCGCTTGGAACTCGTCCCACTGAGTGAGCACTAGAATCGCGTGCGCATCCTTAGTCGCCTCATACGCATCCTTGCAGTAAGTCACGTATTGATTGTCCGCATCAATCCCGAGATCACGCTGAATCTGTGCTGCTTCCACCTTAGGATCGTAAATCGCAATATTTGCCTGCTCCTCCAGTAAGTCTTTACAGATATAAATAGCCGCCGACTCCCGCGTATCGTTGGTATCCTTCTTAAATGCAAAGCCCAGCACGGCGATCTTCTTATCCGAGACTGTATTAAACATGGTCGAAATCACACGGCGACTGAAGCGGCGCTTCTGGTAGTCGTTCATCTCGATCACACCATTCCAATAAGACGCCACCTCGGGCAAACCAAAGTGCTCGCATAGGTAGACTAAATTGAGAATGTCTTTCTGAAAACAAGAGCCCCCAAATCCGACCGAAGATTTTAAAAACTTAGGGCCAATACGACTATCTGTACCGATCGCGTGCGCGACTTCATCCACATTGGCTTCGGTCGCCTCGCAGAGCGCAGAAATCGCATTAATGGAGGAAATACGCTGCGCGAGGAAGGCGTTGGCAGTCAGTTTGGAGAGCTCGGAGGACCACAGGTTAGTGGTCAACACACGCTCACGTGGCACCCAGGTCGCATAAACATCTACCAAGGCCTGAATCGCTGCCTTGCCCTCGGGTGTTTGATCGCCACCAATCAGCACGCGGTCGGGCGCTTCGAGGTCGGCCATGGCAGTGCCTTCAGCCAAAAACTCTGGATTCGACAGGATTTGAAATTTACGACCATTCGAATTCGACTCCAAGATGCGCTTGACCGACTCCGCAGTCCGCACTGGCAAGGTCGACTTTTCCACGACAATCTTATCATCCTCAGCCACTTCCGCGATCTTACGAGCACATTTCTCAATGAAGCGGAGATCCGCCGCACGGCCAGCGCCCACACCGTAGGTTTTGGTCGGCGTGTTCACACTCAGAAAAATCATGTCCGCCTCGCGAATGGCAGTGTCGACATCGGTCGAGAAAAACAAGTTGGTGCCACGCGCGCCCGCCACAATCTCGTCTAAGCCAGGTTCGAACACGGGCAATTTGTCCGAGTTCCAAGCATCAATACGAGCTTGGTTAATATCCACAACCGTGACAGTGTGCTCACTGCACTTATGTGCGATCATGGCCATGGTAGGCCCACCAACGTATCCTGCTCCGATGCAACAAATCTTCATGTCCGATTTAGGTATAGAATCTGATACCCCTGACAAGGGAATTTTATAAGAACTGATGACTCTCAACAGGCACTCTCGATAGCCACTCGATCGTGCCAATCAAATCACTAGACACTACCAATCCAATACCTGTAACATGTCCGCAATACTCATTTTCCTCAAAGCCCCTCACAAAGGTTACGTAAAAACTCGCCTTGCACACGACGTGGGCCCGGAGCGAGCACTACAGGTTTACCGCGCTTTAGTGATGCGCCAATGCTCTGCTTTACCCACTCAGGCACAGCTAGAAGTTCACTACACTCCAAGCGACGCAGGTCCTGAAATGCAAAAATGGTTAGGTCGCACAGCAAGCTACTTTCCCCAAAAAGAAGGTGACCTAGGCACGCGCTTACAGGGCGCCATCGAGCAAGCCTTTAAGCGCGGGGCACAAACTGTAACTTGTATCGGGGGCGACTGCCCGCAGCTGGAAACAAAGCACTTTGAGCAAGCCAATCAGCTCTTGGCGAAGGGCCATGATATAGTCTTTGGCCCCAGCGAAGACGGTGGCTACTACTTGGCCGCGCTCAAAGCCCCCATCCCCGAGCTCTTTCAGGACATTCCCTGGAGCACAGGCGAGACCCTGCAAGTCTCACTACAACGAGCCAGAGATTTGCAACTTAAGGTCGGTCTACTAGAGGCACTCTACGACATCGACGAAGTCAGCGAGTTAAACCGTGCATTAGCAGATAAGCGAATCCAGCTCGAGTGCCTTCCACCAGATATACAAAGCGGCTGAAATTAGGAAACCTCCTCCACTCAATCTCGCCTCTGCCAGTTCAAGCCCCACCTGATTATTTCGACGCCTTGTTATAATCTGGGAAGAACAAGGTAAAACGGGTCCCCTGCCCGACTTGACTCGTCACCGAAATACTTCCTCCCAAACTAGTCATGTAATGGTGTACCAAATATAGCCCCACTCCCTTACTATCAGCACGATCATGAAATTTTTGATGAAGTTTAAAAACAAGATCGCGATTCTGTTCTGCATCAAAACCGATGCCATTGTCACTAAACTCCAGCTCCACACCACGCTCAACTGCACGCGAACAAACACGAATTTGGACCGGACGGCCAGGGTGCGCATACTTCAACGAATTAGTCAGTAAATTCATAAAAATACCTTCGAGGTATGCACGGTGAAAACAAACACGAGGACACTCTTCCACTTCGAGCTGAATCTGCGCCCTGGAGCGCTCAATAAGATACCGAACCGAGGATTGCACGCTCGTAAAAACCACCGCAAGATCAAGTAACTCCAGCATGGATTGATGCCCTTCTGCATTGAGGTTATCGACATAACGGTCGAGCATTTTCATTAGATCTTCAGCTGAAAGCGCCAGAATTTCCAGTGTTTCGAGCGTGGCCGGGTCTTTAATCTGGCTCGTATCAATCAGACTACTCAAGGCGACCAAACCAGCCACTGGCGAGCGGATATCGTGTGCAGTCGCATTGGTGAGATGCTTGAGTCGCTGATTCGTCTCCGCCAGTTCTGACAAGAGCTCATTACGCTGCGCCTCGCGTGTCTTAATATCCGATATATCTTTTGCGATTGCGTAGACGAGTTCAAGGTCCGGCATCGGGATCGAATTCCAAGACAACCAGACGACCTTACCGTCCTTATGCAGATAGCGATTCTCAAAATTGTGAAGTGGCTGCCCACTCACAATCGCGGCTCGATGCTGCGCAGTCATCTCAACATCACTGGGGTGAATAAAATCACGGATCGGACGAGCCATTAACTCACGCTCAGAGTAACCGAGTGTATCACAGACTGCGGGATTAATTCGCTTAAAATACCCGTCAAATCCAGCGATGCAAAGCATGTCCGGTGAAGTTTCAAAAAAGGGATCCACCGCATATTCTGACTCTGAACGTTCCATATTTCGCATACACAGATTAAGCAATCGCTCTGATCAATTGCAATCTCTGAAATCAACAGACAGGTCCGCTTACTTGAATGGCTCCCCCTCATGGCCGATCACTGTTTACAATTGAGAGCGCTCCCCTAATCCGCGAAATCTGCTCTAAAGTCAAAGCACGACTTATACTCACATTTCTTTTGCGAAAATAATCCAAAATATATTGCACCGAATCAAGCGAGTCGGCATACACGACGCTTTCGTGTCTTTAACATAAACTAAGAAATACAGATGAATATCCACGAGTATCAGGCCAAACGCCTTCTTCAGGAATACGGGGTCCCCGTCCCGCGCGGTTATGCCGCAACGAATTCCCGAGAGGTTGAAACCGCTATCTCCCACCTTGGCGACGACATGATCGTTGTGAAGGCCCAAATCCACGCAGGTGGCCGCGGCAAGGGAACTTTCACCGATGGCTACAAGGGTGGCGTTAAGGTGGTCAAAAACCGTGAAGAAGCCCAGGAAGCGGCCAACCACATGTTAGATAACACGCTCGTCACTGCACAGACGGGCCCTGAAGGCCGTAAGGTACAGACGCTTTATTTCACTGAGGCTTGTGATATTGATCACGAGTATTATCTCGCAATCGTGCTGGATCGCGAAACTGCACAATCTGTCATCATCGCCTCGACTGAAGGCGGTATGGATATCGAAGCGGTCGCCGAAAAGACTCCGGAAAAAATCATCCGTGTGCCCATCTCGCCTACAATGGGCTTGCGCCACTACCACTGCCGCCGCGTCGCATTTGCCCTCGGCTTTGCCGGCGATCAGGTCAAGCAATTTGCACGCATTCTCACAGGTCTCTACAAGATGTTCTGGGAAAAGAATGCGATGCTGGTCGAGATCAACCCACTGGTCACCACCAAGCAGGGTCAACTCATCGCACTCGATGCCAAGGTTTCCTTCGACAGCAATGCGATCTTCCAACACCCGGAAATTCAACAGCTGCGCGACTTGAATGAGGAAGATCCTAAAGAGATCGAAGCCTCGAAGCACAATTTGGCCTACATCGCACTCGATGGTAACATCGCTTGTATGGTCAACGGCGCAGGTCTGGCCATGGCGACGATGGACATCATTCAAAGCTTTGGTGGTTCCCCCGCCAACTTCCTGGATGTGGGCGGAGGCGCCAACGAAGACCAGGTCACTGCTGCTTTTAAAATCATTTTGTCCGACCCCAATGTGAAGGGTATCCTCGTGAACATCTTCGGTGGTATCATGAAGTGCGACGTGATCGCCAACGGCATCGTAGCTGCGGCGAAGAATGTCGAAATTAAAGTGCCATTGGTGGTGCGTCTCGAAGGCACCAATGTCGAAGCTGGTAAGAAGATCCTGCGCGAAAGTGGTGTCGCTTTGACACCTGCGGACAGCTTGGTTCAAGCCGCCGAGATCATCGTAGAACAAGTCAAGAACGCTGACTAAATCCCAATAACGATCACATTTAACACAACATTCCAATGAGTATTCTCGTTAACAAAGACACACGTCTCGTCGTTCAAGGGATCACCGGTAAGACCGGCACCTTCCACACACAACAATGCATCGAATACGGCACAAATGTCGTCGCCGGTGTGACTCCCGGCAAGGGCGGTCAAATGTGGGAAGGCAAGGTACCTGTATGCAATACAGTCGCCGAAGCAGTCGAACAACACGGCGCCAACGTCTCCGTCATCTATGTGCCACCAGCCTTCGCAGCGGACTCGATCCTCGAGGCCATCGAAGCAGAAATCCCTCTTGTCATTTGCATCACTGAGGGTGTGCCCGTGCGTGACATGGCAGAAGTGCGTCGCCGCCTCTACTTCCACAACACAAAGACTCGCCTGATCGGCCCCAATTGCCCAGGTATCATCACACCGGGTGAATGTAAGATCGGCATCATGCCTGGCTACATTCACAAGCCAGGTCGTGTCGGTGTGGTCTCCCGCTCCGGCACCCTCACCTACGAGGCGGTCTGGCAACTCACACAACGCGGACATGGTCAATCCACTTGCATCGGCATCGGTGGTGACCCCATCAATGGCACTTCGCAATTGGACGCGGTGCGCATGCTCAACGAAGATCCTGAAACAGACGCAATCATCATGATTGGTGAAATCGGTGGCAGCGCGGAAGAAGAAGCCTGCGCTTACATCAAGGAGCACGTGAAGAAGCCAGTCGCTGGTTTCATCGCAGGTGCCTCTGCTCCCAAGGGCCGCACAATGGGCCACGCTGGAGCGATCGTTTCTGCAAGTGGCGCCGGCACAGCCGAAGCCAAGTTTGCAGCGATGGAAGATGCGGGCGTATCAATCGCACGTAACCCATCCGAAATCGCTGACGCACTGCTCAAGATCTACAAGGGCTAATTGAAGCTCTGAACGAAGCAGGCACAGCATGCAAGCTGGCCTGAATCACACATTTTCAGTCTGTCCGTGGCCGATGCGCCCGGGCAGGCTTTTTTTTTGAATAAGTCGCAGTGCTGCGATCAACTCACCGCAGCACTGCAGGACTAACGAGCTGCGAGCAAATCTAGATAATACTTAAGATACTGATCCCGTATGACGGGCGGTGCGAATCGCGCTTGCGCCTCTTTAGCTGCAGCCAATCCCATAGCTTGCATACGCTGGGGCTCTTCAATCAATTGGTCGATTGCGGCTGCAATTGCACCGGGGCTGTGTGCTGGCACGAGTCGGCCCGTACGCCCGTCTTGCACCACCTCGGGGATGCCACCGACTTCAGTAGCGACGACAGCTTTACCGTGCGCAAGTGTCTCTAAAATACTCAGTCCAAAGCTTTCCGCCTCCGAGGCATACACCCCCAGATCACAGGCGTTCAAATAGTCTTCGATCTCTTTGACATCTCGTATCACGATGACTCGATCCTGAATGCCCAGGCGAATTAGATCGGCTTGATACGGCTCGAAATCGCCGCCCGCGAGAATGAGTAATTTAACATGTTTGCGATTTTTCAATCGCGCGAGCGCTGTAAGTAGATCGGCCACGCGCTTGCCCGGCCGTATATTCGACATGTGCAAGAGTAAATACTCCGAGTCGCGAACCTGCAGCATTTGCCGCACCTCCTCTCTCGATTGTGTGACGGGGCCGGGAGCGTAAAAATTAGGAATAACCGTGATGGGGTGCTCCACTTCAAAAGTCTCAATGGTCTGCGCTTTTAAGCTCTCCGACACCGTTGTCACACCATCGGAGTTCTCGATCGAATACTTTATAATCGGCCGATAGTGCGGATCTTTTCCCAATAAATTCGTATCCGTCCCATGCAATGTAGTGACAATGACGGGCGACTTCTTCTGCCCTAGCATCTGCTTGGCCAACAAAGCACCTGTGGCATGTGGCACTGCGTAGTGCACGTGTAGTATGTCGAGTTGATGCTCTTCGCAGACCTCCATAATACGCACCGAAAGTGGCAGCGTATAATCCGGATATTTGAAGAGTGCGTATTCATTCACCACCACGGGATGAAAGAACAAGTTCTCGCCGCACTTTAAGCGGACGGGCCGCTCGTAACTGATAAAATGTATTTCATGTCCGGCCGCCGCCAGCAACATTCCGAGCTCTGTGGCCACGATACCACTGCCCCCGATGCTGGGGTAGCAAACCATACCAATCTTAAGTCGAGACCTCATATTAGAATGCGCGTGCGGTGCGGTGCAACTGTGCCAAGCTCTGGACCACGGGTGGATCGTTGGGCCAGAGTGCGATCGCGTAAGGACAGCCCGCCATGGCTCCGAGCTGCTGCGCACGTGTCAACTGTAGCTCAATATAGGCGCGCTGGCTCACTTGTGAGGCGTGGCAGGCCATCAGCTGCTGCCACGCCTCAGCCATCTCAGAAACATCGACTAGAGTGGCCGCAGACAGCGGCTGTTCTTCCTGTGCTGTAATCGAGTAGAACCATAGCGAGCCAACCGCATGGGGCGACAGCCCTGCCAGTGCCTGCAAGCCTCCATAGCGAGCCAAACGACAGGCATTACGAGTGGCATTGCCCACCGCACAATGGTCGGGATGCTGGTTGGTGCTCAGCGAGGGCGCGCAAACAATATCTGGCCGAAATTCACGGATGATACGAGCGAGTTGCAGGGCATTTTCAGGCGTAGCGCTTTGCAAGCCGTCCCCACCGAAATCTAAAAATGTAAGCCGCTCCGCCGCACCTAGCAGCTCGGCTGCAGCACGCGTTTCGGCTTCGCGAATACGGGGGGTGCCCGCCGAGCCAGCCTCTCCCTTCGAAGTCACGACCATCGAGATTTCAGTGCCTTGGGCATACTCCTTAAGCAAAACCGCGCCCATGCCGAACTCCAGATCGTCGGGGTGCGCGCCTATGGCGAGTAGTTTGAGTGGTGCTGCGTGCTGTTTCATGGTAGATAGGCCTCACTTGAATCGGAAATTTCGTCGCGTTTAATAAATTGAATCTCTGACGCGTCCGCGGTATTGAGATAATTCATTTCCCCTGCCCCCGCGACATAGTGGGTGCACTGAATCACAGACTGCATCCAACCTAAGCGCGTATCCCGCGAGGGACTGACTTGCGAACGCTGCCACTGCTGGCTCGGTAGATCGATATAGGCACTTCCCCCACGATGCAGACGTAGGCCGTGCTGCGGATCATAGCGCGCGCGTACCCATTCATCCTGATAGCTGACATCGACAAAAAAATCGTCGATGTCACTCGCCTGCTCACGAAACTGAGGATCACTGGAACGCAGCACCTCGATGCCCTCCAGCAAGCCGAGCGCTTGATACATTTCGAGGCAGAAATCGGCCACATTGTCCGCTTGTATGGCTTCGAAGACTGGCACGTATTCAGCCTTCAAATACTTAGGCAACTGACGCGCGAGGCTTGCTTGCCACTGGCGATCGACTCGTTTCGCATAGAGCGGGGAGTATTTCTTCTGAATTTTATTCGCGAAGGCAAAATTCAAAGTTTGGCGCGCGCCGGAGCTCAAGTCCTTGACCACGGTCTGCGTCTCGCGTGGATCGTGATCGCTATCGTGATAGAAGAACACGATACGCCCGCCCAGCTCAGCCTGCAAACGCCGTGCGGTCTGAAACTTGGCAAATAGAAAGCGACGCGGCAAGAAGCCACAGGGTTGCTGACCAAAACATATTACGGGTGCCTGACTCATAGGGACTGGGTGGGATTCTTATGGCTGAGCTTGAGAAGAATGTGCACCAGTTGGGCAATCAAAACAGCGAGAATACAGCCGATTAAATTGAACCACAGATAGCCGATATCTATGGGTGAGAAATAGAGCGTCAATACGATGGCTTCGGCACACAGCCCACCAATAAAGGCGGCATGCCCACCGATACGTTTGAGAAAGAACGCGACTAAAAAGATGCCCAGAATGGTGCCATAGAATAAGGAGCCGATAATATTGACCGCCTCGATCAAGTTATCAAATAAAGTCAAAGTCATCGCAAAGCTGACCGCAACAATCCCCCAAGCGAGCGTCAGAATACGAGCCACCCAAACGTAGTGCCCATCACTCCCGCGCGGATGCACCAGAGTCTTATAACCATCCACCATAGTGGTAGAGGCCAGTGCATTCAGCTCAGATGCGGTCGACGACATTGCGGCAAGAAAGATCACTGCGACGAGTAGCCCCACCAGCCCGGCGGGCAAGTTATCCAACACGAAGTGCAGAAAAATATAATCGGCATCTTGTGTATCTGCATCCGGATTCTCAGCGCTCAGCACTTGTTTAAACACGCCACGCTGCTGCTCCATCAATGCGCTTTGCTCTAAAATCGCCGTCTTGGTTTCTGCACTTGCGGAGCCATGAATTTGGCGCTCGCTCAGAGCAGTTTCCAACAGAGTGCCACGCGCTTGGAAGGCCGCTTGAAACTGCGACTCAATCGGAGCGAGTTGCTCAGGTGATATTTGCTCAATCGTCGCTTCATTATAAAAGATCGGCGGCTGTTGAAACTGGTAAAAGACAAAGAGCAGCACGCCCAATAAAAGAATCGCAAACTGCATCGGAATCTTGAGCACCGCATTAAAAATGAGCCCCCAGCGACTTGCTGTCACGGAGCTCCCGGCGAGGTAGCGCTGCACTTGCGATTGATCGGTGCCGAAATAGGACAGTGCCAGGAATGTGCCTCCGATCAAGCCCGTCCAGATGGTGTAACGCTGACTCGGGTCGAAGGAAAAACTGATCGCCTCTAAGCGGTCGTGCATGCCTGCGATATAGAGCGCATCGCCAAAACTAACATGCTCGGGCAGGCCGTTCACAACGTAGCCAAAGGCAATCGTCATTCCGATCAATATGATGAGCATCTGATACTTCTGTGTCAGGCTCACCGTGCGCGTGCCTCCCGTAACCGTATAGAGAATGACCAGCACTCCCGTCACCAAAATAGTCGGTCCCAATGGCCAATAAAAGACACTGGATACAATGATCGCAGGCGCATAAATGGTAATGCCGGCCGCCAAACCGCGCTGCACTAAAAAGAGGCCCGCCGCGAGGAGTCGCGTTTTTTGATCAAAACGCTGCCCCAAAAACTCATACGCGGTGGTGACTTGTAAGCGGTGGTAAATCGGAATAAAGACTGCGCAAATCAAGATCATCGCGATTGGCAGCCCCAGGTAATTCTGCACAAAGGCCAGCCCTCCTTCGTAGCCTTGCCCCGGAGTGGAGAGAAAGGTGATCGCTGAGGCCTGCGTCGCCATGACCGACAGCCCAATGGTGCTCCATTTCAAATCAGCGCCGCCGCGTAAATAGTCGTTGGCACTACGGTGACTCCTAGCCGTCCAGAGCCCGTAACCAACGATGCCGAGCACAGTCGAGAAGAGAACAATCCAATCCGCAGGGCTCATGAATAGGCTTTCGTTAACAAGCGCATCAGCACAATGAGCACGACTAGCCAGACAAAAGTGGCCATATAAACAGTGCGCCAGTTTATAGGTTTTGGTATCGTTTTTCTCATCATTCAGCAGGCTGCCCCAGCGACATTAAATTTGCAAATAGGCGATAAGCCCCTGGCACACCAGCTGGCAACTGACGGAACCAGGACAAGCCACTATACACGTAGTATCCCTCGCCGATGGGGGCGATCAGCAGGCTGCCCGCGAGCGGAGATTCACCGGGATCGTTGGCAGCAAAAATAGGCGTATAAGCCTCGTCCCAGTCACCGGCGAAGTAGAGGCCACGCTCTTGCACCCAGCCCTCGAAGTCGGCCGTGGTAATCGCATTGGGAAACTGCAACACTCGGTGATCTGGCGCGAGAAAGCGCATGCTCGCCGTTTCATCGGTCACACGATCGCGTGTAATAGTGAATGGGAAGGGGGCATACTCCATAGTCTTCAAACCACGATTTGTATTATACTGCATCACCACGACCCCGCCCTGCTGTGCATATTCAAACAGCGCAGGCATGTAAAACGCGATGCGATCATTAGTATTCAAAGCACGGATACCAAATACAACTGTGTCGTAAGCCGCCAGTGTCTCAGGATTCATATCTGCCTCTGTTAGAGTATCGACCGCGTAGCCAATACGCCGTAGCGCCTCCGGAATGGTATCGCCGGCACCGGGGATGTAGCCGATCCGCTCACCAGCGATCTTGACGTCAAGTAAGACTGCAGCTGCGGTCGCGGTAGGAAATAAGGTCTGCTGGGGGATATGCTGGTAATCCAAGGCCTCGTAACCGCGAGTATAGAGCTGCCCCTCAAACTCAACAGATGCGCGCAAGCTCGTTCGACTCGCAGCTGTAGGTGGAATTAACTTGGCAGTGACTTGCAACTCTTTGCCCGCCTCTAAAGAAAATGGAATACTCGCAGGCTCCACACGCCAGCCGTCGCCCGCTTCAAAGTGAACGGTGGCTGCTGCAATATCGCTAGCTGCAATCACCCTCGCCGTAAACTGGCGCGGTTCATTTTGTCCCAAAATGTGGGTGCCTTCTTCAAGATTCACCATCACAGGCGGCGTTACCGTAAAGGGCTGTTTGCTCTCTCCATGAATCGGATCGTTAAAATTGTAAGTGCTCGGAATGGTAAAAATAATCGATTCACCATCAACAATGAGCCGCACATAGATGGGGATCGCAGCCGGATTCTCGGGAGCACCAATTTGACTCAGCTCATCCACCATGTAACTCCCCCGCTCTGCTGGCTGACGCAACCAGTAAGGCTGAGAAATAGATGCATTGGCGGCGATCTGAGCCGTCTCGGAAACATGTACTAAATGGTTACGCGGCAAGGCATACACTTTGGCGCGAGCCAAGTCGGCTCGACGCGTGGCAAAAGCAATGCTCACCGGTAGCGAGGCACGCTGAATCGCACGCAAATCCAACGCGACTTCCGCCCCCGGCACCGCAGAAGCCGACGCAGCGATGCTCTCGACGTCGAGAGCGAGGCATGCCGCAATCACAACTTCAAGCTCTTGTAATTTCTTACTTTGCCAGAAGCTCGCTGGCAGTGCACTCAAAGCGCGATGCGCTTGAAGGAGTTGCGGCAGCACAGCTTCCGGCTTGCTGGGATTAAAGCGTTCAATTGCCATTTGAATGGCGGCAGCCACGGGTTCGGAATTAGCTACGCGCCCCCAAGTGGTGTCAATACCGGCAAATAAACTGCCCTCAGGCTCCGTACCCGCGAGCGTTTTGAAATATTCTTTGGACTCTCCCAGCTCAGGAGTGGCACCAAAGCCCTGGCTCATGTGGCAAGTGCGGCTATGGGCCGCAATCTCACTGTAGGCTTCGCCGAGTAAGTGATTGTAGCCACCAGTTTCGACGAAAAAGACATCCTTCGTATCAAACTCAATCCCTCGTCGTTGGTAAAACCATTTAGAGGTATTCCATAGCAAGCGTTGGGCTGCCCACGGCTCCACAAATTCCAATTGCTCAGGAAAACGTGCCGGATCTGCCGCAGCGGTAAAGGCTTCTTTAGCCAGACGGGCCGATGCCGTATGGTGACCATGCGTATAGCCAGCTTCCAAAGAAAAACGAGTGATAATCACATCCGGGCGCAGCGAACGTATTGCCCAGACGACATCTGCCAGCGCCGCATCTTGATCCCAAATTGCGAGCGTCTCCTCGGGCGTCTTGGAATACCCGAAATCAATCGCGCGGCTAAAACGCTGCTGCCCGCCATCGATGCGGCGTGCTGCCAGTAACTCTTGGGTGCGAATCATTCCCAGCTTCTCCCCCAGATCACCACCAATTAAATTTTGCCCGCCGTCTCCCCGTGTCAGTGACAAATAAGTCGTATCGACCCGTTCACCGTTGGCCAAATAGGCGATCAACTTGGTGTTTTCGTCATCCGGATGAGCGGCCACGTACAGCACGCTGCCGAGCGTATCCAGTTTTTGCAGACTCAATTGCAAGGCACCACTCGCAAGTGGTTCTATTGGTCGAGATTCGGCTGTAGCAAATGGACTCAGCATAAGAGAGACGAGAAATGAATGGAGGATCCGCATGACGCTATATAAGAATACCCGCCCCGATCAATCGGGGCGGGTGCTCATTAAAGAAAAAAAGAGAATTAACGGATCTTAGCCAAGAGCGCTTCGTTGCGTGAAATGTAGGCAGCATTGCCAGCTGCTTGAGCACCTTTCAAAGACTTCTTAGCCATCATCAAGGCTTGCTGCGTATTCCCCTGCTCTGCCAGCATCTTGGCGTAGCCATATTGCAACCAGAATGCATTCGGACTCATCGAAACAGCTTTATGCATCCACTCCAGGGCTAATTCGGAATCCTTGCCGTTCGAATGATAAAACTCAGCCGCATCGGCATAATCGCGCGCGCCCCAATCATCTATGTTAGCGAGCGACGCTTCAATCGAGGCAGCTGTTAGAGCCGTCGTATCCACAGTAATTTGCACCGGCACCCGCACATTGTCCCAATCAAGAAAGAGCGTCGCCGACTCATCTCGCAACGCATCAAAGCCAATAGTAAAGTTTTCAACCGAGTTCGGACGCTCGATGGCTTCGACCTGCACACGTGCAACATCCTGCTTAGAATCGTAGGCGCCTGCACTCGGCACCTCGGTATCCGCATAAACGATCACAGTCCATACGTCCTCCGCTGGAATGGTGAACAGCACATACTCCCCTGCCGGAATGGGGCTGCCCGCAAAATTCACCTCTGAGTCGAAGGCGATCTTTGTCGGTGCATTCGCTCCGGTGCGCCAAATTTCGCCATAAGGCACCAGCTGGCCATACACTTCACGACCCTTCACTCCAGGCCTGGAATATTTCACCGTGAATTCGGTCACACCGACCATTTGCTTCAATTCCGAGTAAGGACTGGCTGCCGGTGATTTAATTTGAGCAAAACTGCCAGCAGCGCCGAGTAAAATAGCAGCTGCAACGATCGATAAGGTTTTTGGTATTCGCATAGACAGGCTACGAGCCTACCACCCCTCTTTTATTTCAACATTTTTATGTTTTTATCCAGCACATCATAATAAATGGGCCAAGCCACCAATACATTCGCAGCAAGCGGGCGAAGCTTGATTTAAGGAAAAAGCGTCCCATCATACACCCCATGAAACCACGAAGCCTACGCCACCGACTCGAAAAAATCGCCAAGCTGCTAGTGACCGTTCACAAGCACACGCCGGAAGTTGACTGCCTGATCAACCAAGACAAAGGCCAACACGGCCATGTCGTGCTTGACTTCGCAGGCAGCGGCATGAGTCGCTCCAAAATGAATGCGCTCGGAAAAGACCTACAAACTAAGGGCTATACATTCACCGAGAAAAATAGCCCCTGGCTAGGACAGATCACCTACACCGGACGCGAAGAGGATAAACCAACGGTGGTATTCACCCTTCCAATCGTCAAAGATCGCCTTGCGATCAACGAAGAAACCCACGAAAAAAGCTATACTTTCGGAAGCTAAATAAGCTTGACATCAAGGTAAACGCTATTCAGGCAGCAATTAAAAAGGAATCCTGAAATTAGAGTTTCGAATAACGAGCAATTCTTCGCATAAAGATTTGTGTTGCTAATAAGTGTGAAGTAATCGTGAGATCACACAACTGCCCACCAGAAATCTCCATGAATCACTCAACTATCGCGAATCGCTGGAATGCCGATTTGATCGACGAAAACTACGACCTTTGGCGCACGAGCCCTGAAACCCTCGACGCTGAATGGCGTGCCTTTTTTGAAGGTTTCGAGCTCGCCAGTGAGGAGCTATCCGATCCATCCGCCCCCTCAACCGGCACGGACATTGCCAATGTCAGTCCCACACAAGCGGACAGTGATGCCACACGGCAAGCACGCGCGATTGGCCTGATTTACGCGTACCGCTCCATCGGCCACACCATCGCAGCCTTCAATCCGCTCACGAAGGAAGCTCCCACCAATCCGCGTCTGACTTTAGAGCGGCTCGGTTTTGAAGAGTCCGACTTGGACCGTGTATTCCACACGGGCAACTACCTAGGCGGCACAGAGATGACGCTGCGCGAGCTCATTGAACGCTTGGAAAAGACCTATTGTCACACGATCGGGGCGGAGTACATCCATATTCAAGAGACGCCGAAGCGCCGCTGGATCCAGGCCCGCATCGAGCCTGAGTGTTTCATCCCCCGCTTCACAAAGGAAGAGAAGCACCGGATCCTGAGTACCATCATGCAGGCCGAGGACTTCGAGAACTTTCTGCAGACACGCTATGTCGGTCAGAAGCGATTCTCACTTGAAGGCGGCGAAACATTGATTGCTTGCCTAGAAAGCGTATTGGAACGCTGCAGCCAAAATGGCGTCGACGAAATCGTCATGGGCATGGCCCACCGCGGCCGTCTCAATGTATTGGCCAATTTCCTGGGCAAATCCTTCGACTACATCTTTCGCGAGTTCTCAGAGAACTATGTACCCGACACCATTTACGGCGACGGTGATGTCAAATATCACTTGGGCTTTGAAACCAGTCGTAAGACAACGGATGGCCATGAGGTCGAGATACGCTTGGCAGCCAACCCCAGCCACTTGGAGGCGGTCAATCCCGTCGTCGAAGGTAAAGCACGTGCGCGTCAACGCATTCGCGAGGACCTCGATCGCAAGCGTGTATTGCCTATTCTCATTCACGGTGACGCGGCCATCGCAGGTCAAGGCATCGTAGCCGAAGTCTTTAACTTCTCACAGCTGAAGGGCTACCGCACGGGCGGCACGATTCACTTTGTAATCAACAATCAAATCGGCTTCACCACCGATCCTTCTGAGGCGCGCTCCAGCCGCTACTGCACTGACGTGGCCAAAATCGTGGAAGCCCCCATCTTCCACGTCAATGGCAACGATCCGCTGGCCGTCGTCGCCGCAGTGGAGGCCGCCTTCGACTACCGACAGACCTTTGGCTGTGATGTAGTGATCGACATGTATTGCTGGCGCAAGCACGGGCACAACGAATCCGACGAGCCTGCCTTCACTCAGCCAATCTTATATAAGACGATCTCCGAAATGCCGCTGATTGGGCGTGCCTTTGCCAAGCGCTTAATCGCCAGCGGGGAATTCACCGAAGAAGAGGTCAAGTCTATCGAGACGGCTTATAATAAAAAGCTCGAGATCGCCTTCGAGACCGCGAAGGCCAAAGAAGACGAAGCCATCGATCCCTTTGCAGAATCCAATGCAAAGGAGCAACCACCTTACAACTTCAAGGGCTTCGATACGCGCGTGCCCAAGGAGCAGTTGGAAATGATTGCCGAGCAACTCGCAAGTGTGCCCGAGGGCTTCCACGCGAACAAAAAGATCGTGCGACAGCTCAAGACGAAGCTAAAGGCGTTCAAGGAAAACACCGGCATCGACTGGGGCATGGGGGAAGCTTTAGCTTTCGGCAGCTTACTGATTGAGGGCACCCCCGTTCGACTGAGCGGTCAGGACTGTGAGCGCGGCACCTTTAGTCACCGCCACTCCGTGCTTTACGACAATCAGACACGCGAAAAATACGTGCCCCTACTGGACCTACAGGAAGGACAAGCACAGTTCTGCGTGCACAACTCGCTACTATCCGAAGCAGCGGTACTCGGTTTCGACTACGGCTATTCGCTGGACTATCCACAAATGCTCTGCATCTGGGAAGCGCAATTCGGCGACTTCGTCAATGGCGCCCAAGTAATCATCGACCAATTCATCACCTGTAGCGAATCCAAATGGGGCCGCCTGAGTGGCTTGGTCATGCTATTGCCTCACGGCTATGAAGGACAGGGCCCGGAACACTCCTCGGCACGCCTAGAGCGCTTCCTGCAAGCCTGTGCGGAGAACAATATTCAGGTCTGTAACGTCACCACACCGGCACAATATTTCCACTTGCTTCGTCGACAAATGAAGCGTGAGTTCAAGAAGCCGTTGATTCTGATGTCACCCAAGAGCCTGCTCCGTCACAAGAGCTGCGTATCACTGGTCGAAAACTTCACTGACAATGAATTTTGGTCTATCTTGGATGACGAGACCGTCAGCCGTAAGACAGCGAAACGTATCATCTTCTGCTCCGGCAAGGTCTACTACGATCTGACCGCGCACCGCGAGGCCAATGAGATCAAGGATACCGCTATCGTCCGGATCGAACAGCTCTACCCGCTCAACACGGATCTGCTACAACGTATCGCAGCCAATTATCCCAAGGCCAAGAGCATCGTCTGGTGCCAAGAAGAGCCGAAGAATATGGGTGCATGGAGCTTCATCGCACCACGCTTGATGGAAAGCATTGGCACATTGCCCGCATTCGCAGGTCGTAAAGGTTCCGCCAGCCCCGCGGTGGGCTCCTTGGCGGTGCATCGACACGAACAAAAGAAACTCATTGAGAAAGCCTTCTCGCTCTAAGCTCTAAGATCTAAGCTCTAAAAATTGGAGCGTGCGACGCTCCCCAATTCCAAATTCTAAATTTAATATCATGGCTACCGAAGTAAAAATCCCCGCAATGGGCGAATCAATCAGTTCAGGCATCTTAGCTGCATGGCATGTAAAAGATGGCGACTTTGTCGAAAAAGACCAAGTTCTCTACGAACTGGAAACCGACAAAATCACCTCCGAGGGCAGCGCCGAGGTCTCGGGTGTGATCTCGCTCAAAGCCGAAGTTGAGGACGAAGTCGATATCGGGCAAGTGGTGGCCACAATTGATGAGAGCGCCTCGGGCTCGAGCAGCGCAGCTGACAAGCAAAGCTCAGCCGACACTGCCAGTGCTGAAACAAGCAGCGAAGCCAGCGCCGAGCCAGCCGCTGCAGCCGCCACAGCAGCGGAGACTTCCTCGGAGGCAAAACCACTCTCCCCCGCCGCTCGTAAGGCAGCTGAGGAAACTGGCGTCGATACATCTAAAATCTCTGGTTCTGGCAAAGACGGCCGTGTGACCAAGAGCGACATTCTCGAAGCGGCCAAGGCACCCGCGCCCGCCGCAAGCCCAGCCCCTGCCCCGGCGTCTGCTCCTAAAGCTAGCAGCGCCCCCGCACCCGCTGGCGAACGCAAGGAAACACGTAAGAAAATGTCGCCCCTGCGCCGTAAGATTGCTCAACGCCTAGTGGCAGCGACGCAAGAGGCCGCAATGCTAACGACGTTCAACGAAGTCGACATGAGCGCGGTCATGAAACTGCGCAAGCAGCATCAGGAAAAGTTCGTCGAACGCCACGGCTTGAAGCTCGGCTTCATGTCCTTCTTCACTAAGGCTGTGACACACGCCTTACAAGCCGTGCCAGAGGTCAATGCTCGCATCGAAGGCAACGAAGTCGTCACACAGCACTATTACGATATCGGCGTTGCGGTCGGCACCGACAAGGGGCTCATGGTGCCCGTGTTACGTGATTGCGATAAAAAGGGTTTTGCGGAAATCGAAGGCGATATCATGGACTACGCCAAGGCAGCACGCGCAGGAAAAATCCAAATGAGCGACCTTGAAGGCGGTGTCTTTACCATCTCCAATGGCGGCATCTACGGATCCATGCTCAGCACTCCGATCGTCAATCACCCGCAACCCGCCATCCTCGGCTTGCATAACATCACTGAGCGCGCAGTCGTGATCAATGGTGAGATCGTAGCACGCCCCATGATGTATCTCGCACTGAGCTACGATCACCGCCTAATTGATGGCAAAGAAGCCGTGACTTTCTTGGTCAAAGTCAAAGAAGCAATCGAAGATCCTGCGCGCCTGCTCTTTGGCATCTAGTCGAGCGAGCGGTTACTCCGTTCACCCGTTGTCAGTTATTTAGTTCTAACATAATTAAACCGAAAACCAGCAAACAGAAAACTGGTTAACTCTCTCCTCATGTCTTCAGAAAATACATTCGACCTCATCGTCATTGGTTCCGGCCCTGGGGGCTATGTCGCTGCAATTCGCGGCGCACAGCTCGGCCTCAAAACTGCGATCATTGAAAAAGATAAGACGCTTGGCGGCACCTGCCTGAATGTAGGCTGTATCCCAAGCAAGGCACTGCTCCACTCGACCGAAATGTATCATTTCGCCGGACATGGCGCAGCGGAGCATGGGATCGACCTGACGAATCTCTCGATCAGCATCGAGCAGTTGATGGCGAAGAAAGACAAGACAGTCGCCCAATTGTGCAATGGCGTGCAGTTCTTGATGAAGTCCAACAAAATCAAAGTGTTTAACGGCTTCGGCATGTTGGCGGGCGAAAATAAAGTGCGTGTGAAGGGCGCCAAAGATGAGACGGAGCTAAGCGGCAAGCACATCCTGATCGCAACTGGTTCTTCCACGATTGAGCTGCCCTTCTTGAAGTTTGATGGCGAGACCGTAGTCAGCAGCGACCAAGCGATTGCATTCGACAAGGTGCCTGAAAAACTGGCAGTCGTCGGCGCCGGCGCCATCGGCCTGGAATTGGGCTCTGTTTGGGCACGCCTCGGCTCTAAGGTCGAAGTCATCGAGTTCCTACCGAACATTGCGCCCACCTTCGACAAAGACGTCTCCAAAATGGCTGAGCGCCTGTTCAAGAAGCAAGGCCTGAACTTTAATCTAAACACCAAGGTCACTGGCCTCAAAAAATCGAAGGGCAAGAACATCCTGACCGCCGAAAAAGACGGTAAAGCGGTTGAGTTTGAAGCTGACAAGGTGTTGGTCGCAGTGGGCCGCAAGCCCTACACCGATCGCCTCGGACTCGAAACTGTCGGCATTGAAACCGATGAGAAAGGCCGCATTCCTGTCGGTGAACATTTCAAAACTTCAGTCGATGGCATCTATGCGATCGGCGACGTCATTCCAGGCCCGATGCTCGCACACAAGGCCGAAGAAGAAGCAGTCGCTTGCGTCGAACGCATCGCAGGCCAAGCAGGACACGTCAATTACGAGGTCATCCCCAATGTAATCTACACCGAACCTGAACTCGCAAGTGTCGGCCTGACGGAAGCGGCGGCCAAAGAGAAAGGTGTGGAGTTCAACTCTGGAAAGTTCAACTTCGCTGGCAACGGTCGAGCCATCGCCAGCGACGGCACAGACGGCTTCGTAAAAGTAACTGCTTGTAAAAAGACAGATCGGATTCTAGGTGTTCAAATCATCGGTAAAGGCGCCTCTGAGCTGATCGCCGCCGCAGTCACTCACATGGAATACGGAGGCAGCGCCGAAGACCTCGGCCGCACAATTCACGCTCACCCAACCATGAGTGAAGCGCTGAAAGAAGCTGGCCTCGCTGTGGGCGGCAACGCAATCCACAGCGCGTAAGTAACCCTTAATTCTGCTGCCTGCAGCGATTGCATGCAGCGGCGCAGCCCCCTCTTCAAATATATTTTTCTAGCTTCAAAGCTACTGTGCTCGCTCGCGAGCGCCGTAGCTTTGAAGCTAGCCTTGCGGGGCAACTCGCAATTCCGCGGCACTCCAGACTTGGTATTTAACCTCGAAGCCCTCAGGCACGATGACCACGACGGGCACTTGGCTATTGTAAGGAATCGGTTCTAATGGGGCACTGACTTCAACAAAGCGCTCCACCTCCGGAGCTGCGGGGTTGACTGCCATCAGGGTGCCTGCCATGTGGCCCTCTGACTCCAGCTGGTAATACGTGTACCCCCAGCCTTCCACTGTAAGCGCTTCCAGTGTGCCCAACAGTCTGTAATTGTTGACTGAATCCGTGTGCACAGTCTTCCCGATCACCAGTGTCACAAAGTGCGCCGCCTCATCATCCAAGGCAGGCAAGCGGATAACATGACGCTGATAGCCTGGGTCCGCCAAGGGGAAAGCCTCCAGATCCTCGTCAAACGCGGCGACTTCCTTCGACGTGACTCGTACTGCAGCATCCCCCACAGCACGCGTGCTAGCGCAGCCCGCAGCGAAGATGATTAGTAGTAAAAGATGAATACGTATCAATAGCTTCATAGAGAGTAAGGAAGTACAGTGTAATACAGTCAGCAGAGCAAGCTGCCCACAAAGCAACTAGATCCAGTCCTCGCCTTTAGACTTCAAAGCTCGGGCTAACTCGCGCGCGAAGAAAGGTCCGCGGTAGACCCAACCCGTGTATATCTGGACCATTGAAGCACCCGCATCTATTTTTTCGCCTGCAGCTTCAACCGAGTCGATGCCCCCCACGCCGATGATCGGCAGTTTGCCTTCCGTCGACTTATAGATATAGTTGATGACCTCATTTGAATGGCGGCGGATAAATTCACCTCCACTCAGGCCTCCCGTTTCTTTACTCTTGAAGCCTTCGGGGCGCTGAATCGTGGTATTGGTCGCGATAATCCCATCGTAGTTCAACTCCAACAATACGCCCACAATCTCGTCGATTTCATGAAACGTAAGATCGGGAGCAATCTTAAGTAGCAAAGGATGTGGATCACGCCCCAGCTTCTTTGCATGCGCCAGATTTTCATGACGAATTGTCTGCAGTAATTCACGCAGATAGGTCGCGCCTTGTAGATCACGCAAGCCCGCAGTATTGGGGCTGCTGATATTAATAGTAAAGTAGTCCGCCTGATCCGCTAAAGTCCGAAAGCTAGACACATAGTCCTCGACCGCTTGATCCAGCGGGGTGGTCTTAGCCTTACCGATATTGACTCCGACAGGAATGCCGCGCTTGCCCTTCGGATAATTCTTCGAAAGCGCCTGTAGCATGACCTCCGCACCCTTATTATTAAAGCCCATGCGGTTGATCAACGAATGCTGCTCCGGATAGCGAAATAGTCTCGGGCGAGGGTTGCCAGGCTGCCCCTCGGGGGTGACCGTGCCCACCTCCGCATGACCAAAGCCCAAGGCTTCGATCGCACGCGGAAACTCGCCGTCTTTATCCATACCAGCAGCGAGGCCCACACGATTTGGAAACTCCAAACCAAACAGTTTCACCGGCTTATCTTCGCACACCTGATTATAACGGCGCACCAAATTACACAATGTCGGCAAAGCCCCCATTGTCATTAATGCGGTGCGACCGCGATCATGTGCTTGCTCTGGCTCCATCTTAAATAAAGCCGGGCGCACTAAGTTTTCGTAAATAAATCCCATAACGGTCTCTCTTATGCAGAATCTGAGAACGTAACACTCACTTTACGCAAAACAATGAAAAAGAAACATTGAAAAAAATTCTGACAAAGCACTTTACAATAGCGAAAACGAGTCTTTAACCCCTTGTATGGATTGCTACTGAACTCACTGTAGCCCCATCTCTAAGAAATACACAAAGCGTCTCCTAACCGTATGTCGAAACCTACTACTAAACTCACCTGGTGCAAAGCCCGCTTGGGCGAAGATATGAACTGGTGGATCAGCGAAATCAGCGATCCAGTACACTGGGATGTCGATGGCCTCGGAATGATCGATCCTCGCCAATTCCAGCACATCATTGACCTGCTTGAACCACTGAGCGATTACGGCCTACAAAACGAATTGGTCGACGATGCCTTTTACTCATTCGGCATCGACAGCGTGGACGAAGATAAGACGGTCTTGCTCAAGCGCGTGCAAGACAGCATCCTGGAGAGCGAAGACCCGCTCTTTGCCCTACCCGACGTATTAGACGAGGAAAAGGGCCCCTACGCAGACCTGCTGGACCATATCACCAAGCTGCGCGTCAAGATGCTCAACGACTTGATCGACTTTTCCCAAAACTTGACTGTGGAAGAACTCGAAGAAGAGATTCGCGAAGCACAAAACGCCGACTTCATGGAAGGCCGCGCTTCGCACTTCTTTAATGAGCTCACAGCCATCCTCGAATATGTGCCCGACGGCTTTGAACTCGACGACGATGAAGATGCCAAGCCTAAGAGCGAAGACGAGGAACTTGAAAAAGACCTCGCCGACGTGGAGGCAGGCACCGAAGTCGATGAAAAGATCGAAGAAGACGACACCATGAAATGGGACGAAGAGGAGGAAGAAGAGGAAGAAGACTACGAAGAAACCACTGCTCCGCCCGACGAAAATATCGACGACGAAGACGAGAAGCGCTAATTACTCGATCATCGCTCGACTATCGCTGAGCGCTTCTTGCAGCCCTCCCACAACATTCTGGAACAAAAGCCTCGCCCATTGGGTCGAGGCTTTTTTTTTGTGAAGAAAACAAGCAGAAATCGACTCGAAGCCATCGACCACAGACAAAAAAAAAGCATCCTCCCGATTGGAGAATGCCTTTTCTAAATTGATTTGCCTGCAGTAGTCAAAGTGGCTGCGCATCAGACGCGCAGCAACGAACGCGCAACAACGAACTAGCAGCTCGACTTAGCAGACACCGTGGCCTTTCTGCGCTTAACCCAATATAAACCAGCACTCCCCATCAACATGGATGCAGCCACCCCCGGCAGCGGTTGACCACTCGCTGGCTGAGTACCGCTCACACGAAACGCAAACTCAACCTTACTTTTGCCCTTATAGCCGTATTTACCTCCAAAGGTAAAGGCATCCTCGACACCCTTTTTACCTTCTTCGTAACCGATATAATTGTTCTTATTCTTAGAAATATCTGTGGTATTCCCGCGAGCGTCTGTCACGTAGAAAAGCAGACTGTCACCTTGCGAGAACTCACCAATGTCGATAAAGAAAGAGCCATTTTCCCAATCGCCGGAAATCTCGATATCTTGACTCGAGACCTGCCCCTTAGAGTCAGTGGACTTAACTGTCAGCGTCTTCCACTCAGAGATGTCGCCGCCATCCGTTCCGCAATGATCCTGACTGTTGACAAACTCAAGGGTCAGACTGCCATCAGTCGCCGCGGTCAGCGCCTCGGACTTACCTTTTTTGTCGTAGCTTACATATTCGCTATCAACATAATCCCCATATTGATAGGTTGCCATCAGCGATGATGCACAGAGCGATAAGCTCAGTAAGGCGAATGTGAGTGTTTTCTTGATCATATCTAGTATAGTTTAGTGGGTGTGGTGAGTCGGGGCACTGCTCATTTTTACATGCATTTCACACTATGCAACCATCGTGCCAAGTTCTAAGCATGAATTTCCCGAACAGACGATCAGCCCTGCCAATGCATGCATTCAAACGGCTCTAGCACTGATAAAAACACAGTCAGTGAGCTGTTAAAAAAAAACGCATCTATTTTTATGCGCCATCGCAGCAGAACAGAATCTTTAAATCAGCATACACTCCAAGCTGACATTAATACTGTAAAAATTACAATAGGAGCAAATTCTACAAAGCCGCTAAAATATGGCTGCAAATCAGCCCCCGAGCGTTCAACCAGCCCAGAATAAGCGACTCTTATGCCACACCCTACGAGCGCTCAATTCAAGAGCTCACATACATTTTCGTCGTGCAGCGTTGGCTGGAAACGATAGCACTAAAACCCCACAAATAGTGCATCAACCACCCAACAACCACAACATATAGTAAAACACGCTCACGCGCATGAAAAAAGAATCCCTCAATGCCGACCCCAACAAGCTAACAATCCATCGCACATTCTCATCCGCAGAGGTGCATCCCTACGACGAAATCACTTGGAGCTACCGCAGCACTGAGATCACGGACGACAAAGGCAAAGCGATTTTCAAACAGGACCAGGTCGAGGTCCCAGAAGCTTTTTCAGATCTGGCCGCTAAAATTCTATCTTCAAAATATTTCTATGGCGACATCGACAACGGCACGAATCCTCACTCCGGCGGCCGCGAATCCTCTTTTAAACAGGTCATCGATCGGGTCGCCGATACCCTCAGCGAATGGGGCCAAGCCGACGGCTATTTTACCGATGCGGCACAAGCCAAAGTGTTTAACGATGAGCTCAAATGGCTGCTGGTAAACCAATTTGGCGCCTTCAACTCTCCCGTCTGGTTTAATTTAGGCCTCTATCAAGCCTACGGCGTCGGTAAAGATTCTGGGAAGGGCAATTTCTACTGGGATCCGGAGCACGAGGTCGTGATGCGCGCCAACAATCAGTATGAGTATCCGCAATGCTCTGCATGCTTCATCCAGCACGTCGACGACGACATGGACTCGATTATGGATCTCGCCCGCTCCGAAGCCATGCTGTTTAAATTCGGCTCTGGCTCAGGCACTGATCTTTCCAGTATTCGCTCCACACGCGAAAAGCTCTCCGGGGGCGGCAAACCTTCCGGCCCACTATCTTTCTTATCGGTTTACGACGCCGTCGCCGGCGTGGTGAAAAGCGGCGGTAAAACACGGCGCGCCGCCAAGATGAACGTGCTCAAAGACTGGCACCCCGACATCGAAGAATTCATCCATGCGAAACAATTGGAAGAGCGCAAAGCCTGGGCCCTGATCGAAGAAGGCTATGATGCCTCCTTTAATGGCGAGGCCTATGCCTCCATTAAATATCAAAACGAGAACCTCTCCGTACGCGCGTCCGACGCCTTTATGCAAGCCGCCATCGATGGCAACAAATTCTTTACGCGTCGAGTGACCGATGGCCAGCCTTGCGAAGAAAAGGATGCCTCCTACCTACTAGACAAGATTGCCGAAGGCACCCACATCTGTGGTGACCCTGGCATGCAGTTTGACGACACCATCCATAAATGGCACACCTGCAAGGGCTCTGGACGCCAAAATTGCACAAACCCCTGCAGCGAGTATCTGTTCCTCGACAATTCCGCCTGCAACTTGGCCTCGCTCAATTTAATGAAGTTCCGCACCGCAAGTGGACTCGACATCGAACGCTTTGCTGCTGCGGCCAAGATCTTTATCATCGCGCAAGAAATTATCGTCGACCGCTCCTCCTACCCCACCGAAGGGATCACTTACAATAGCCACTGGTTCCGCACACTCGGGCTCGGCTATGCCAATCTCGGTGCCCTCCTGATGTCCTATGGCTACCCCTATGCCTCCGACGAGGGGCTCGGCCTGGCCAAAGCAATCACTGCTGCGATGACAGCTGTCGCTTATAAGACCTGCGCGGAATTGGCGGCCCTGAAAGGTCCCTTCGCAGGCTACCATGAAGCGGCACACTATGGCGTGCCGAATCCACCGGAAACGGACAATGTGGCTTCGATGCAGGCAGTCATCGACCTACACAAGAGTCATGCCGAAGCGCTCGACCACCACTCACCACAGCCGCTCGTCGACTTCGCCGTTCGCAGCTGGAAAGAAGCCTCCGATCTGGGTAAACGCTATGGCTATCGCAATGCGCAAGTCACCGTGCTCGCCCCGACGGGCACCATAGGCTTCCTAATGGATTGCGACACCACCGGTGTGGAGCCTGCAATTGGCTTGGTCGCCTATAAAACACTTGCCGGGGGCGGTTGCATGACTCTGCCCATTAAATCAATCCCACTCGCCATGGAAACCCTCGGCTACAATCAAGCCGCGATTGAACGCGTCTGCGCCCATGTCAAAGAATACGGCACCGTCGAAAATATCAAAGTCTCTGGCAAGTCGATCGAATCGGGGCTCAAGGACGAACATGTCCCCGTATTCGATTCGGCTTTCCGCTCAGGCCTGGGAGAGCGCTACCTGCCCTACACTGCGCACATCGATATGATGGCTGCGGTGCAACCCTTCCTCTCGGGAGCAATTTCCAAAACCGTGAACATGCCCGAAGAGGCCACCGTCAAAGAAATACGTGACACCTATATCCACGCATGGAAAAAGGGAATCAAAGGCATTGCCATCTATCGCGACGGCTCCAAGCGCTCGGCCCCGATCAAGACCCGCCAAGACAAAGCGGAGTCAAAACAAAGCAACGTGCAAGTCGTCACCGAGCCCTACCGCCGCCGCCTCGCCGATACCCGCGAGTCAATCACTCACAAGTTCAGTATCGCTGGCTCCGAAGGCTACATCACCATCGGTAAGTTTGACGATGGCCAACCAGGCGAGGTCTTTATCCAAATGGCAAAGGCCGGCTCCACCATCAACGGCCTAATGGACACTGTGGGCACGCTGGTCTCACTCTGCTTGCAATATGGCGTACCGCTGGAGACCTTAGTCAAAAAATTCAGCCACGTTCGATTTGAACCGGAAGGCATGACCAAAAACCCGCATATCCCCTTTGCCAAGTCAGTCATCGACTACGTCGCGCGTGAGCTCGGCATGGAATTTATCCCTGGCTACAAGCAAAAGATGAGCCCCGCGGTGCAAGACGACGATGATGCCTTCGAGGACAAAAATCCAAGTAGCACAGTCATCCCCAAAGAAGACCTCCAAATCGACACCAAACAATTAGAGTTCCTCACCCAAAGCGAGGGCAACCTCACCTGCCCCGAGTGCGGCAGCGGCAAAGTCAAAGTCACCGGTACCTGTGCCTGCTGCCTCAACTGCGGCACCAGTCTCGGCTGCAGCTAGTCCTCGCTGCCCGCGACAGCGCATGCAGAACCACTGCAGCAACAAAATAGATACGATTCGGCCGTGAGCTGATATCCCAGCTCACGGCTTGCTGCGACTCGCTGCGCCGATATAAGCGCGACGGTATTCGCTGGCAGCACGCCCGAAAAACTTGCGAAATGCGCGACAAAAATTCTCCGTATTGGCGTAACCATACTGACTGGCAATTAGCTTGATTGAATCATTGCTAGTGACCAGCGCATGCCCCGCTGCACGCATGCGCTTTTGAATCAAAAACTGTCGCGGGGTCTCTTTCATATGCTGCCGAAAGAGCATGTGCAGATGCGAGACACTCAAGTCTGCCGCCTTCGCAATATCATCGAGACCAATCGGCTCAGCAAAGTGTAGATTGATATAGTCGATCGCTTGATGCAAATTAGGGTGCAGCACCTCACGATCAACAATTTGGCGATACAGCTCGAGTTGAAACAATAAACGCGCCCACAGCAAATTTGCGATCACCTGCGCCCCCAAGGCAGCCGAGTGCATCGCATACAACATCTCATCTGCAAAGCGATGCATCACATGCCGATCATCCCATTGAAAATAACTGGGCCATTCAGGCAGACTCGCATCCGAGGCATACTCAAAATAGGCCACCAAGCAGCTGTAATAACTCCCCTCCGGGCTCCTTGACACCGTATGCTCCCCAGCCCGGTGACAGAAAACACTGCCCGCCCCATATACTGGGCCCGCAGTCGCCTCCGGCGCGTAAACAGCCCCCTCACGAATGATTTCGAAACAGATTTTATTGACTCCGATTAACGCAGGCCAGTTCGATCCACCAATGGGACTTGTATAGCTGGAAAGTTGCACCAAGCGTGGACATATTCCTGAACCTTCAATCATAGTTTTAGTCAATATACATTTCGAACTTAGCATGTTATATTGTTCATTCAACGCTATTATTAGCACATTAAGACAATCATACCACAAAGAACAAAATTATGCCCCCACAAATCACCGTCCAACTTTACAGCGTACGCGATCAAGCCTCAGCCGACTACGAAGGCACCCTTCGCCGCATCGCCGACATGGGTTTCGGCTGCGTCGAGCCTGCTGGCTACCCTGGCTACACAGCAGAAAAAGCCGCTAAACTATTTCAAGAACTTGGCCTGCAAGCGCCCACAGCCCACATCGCGCTAGCGGTCGGCGATCAAAAAAATGAGATCATCGAGCAAGCACTGATGATGGGGCACAAATACCTAATCACAGGCTGCCCTCCAGGCTTCCAAGAAGCCTGCGATAGCTTGGACAGCATCAAGGCGACGGCCGACTTATATTGCGAAGCTGCTGAAAACTTGGCGGCCCATGGCCTACAAGTCGGTTACCACAATCACGACTGGGACCTCGGCCTGATTGGTTCGCAGCGAAAACACCAGCTCTTCCTCGAACGCACTCCAGAGAGCGTGCTCTACGAAGCCGACATCTTCTGGGTTGCCCGCGCAGGGCTCGATCCCGCTGCCTTCATCAAAGAGATCGGTGCACGTGGCAAGGCGCTCCACTTCAAAGATGGCATCATCAACAGCCAAGAAAGCTTCAAGGCCGCCAAGACTGAAAGCGGCGATGTGATGGTCAGCGATTCAATTCCCTTCCGTGCAGCAGGCACCGGCCAAGTCGACCTACTCGCAGCCTATCAAGCCGTGCAACACGCGGAATACATCGGAGTGGAGCTCGACGCCTTCGAAGGCGACATGCTACAGGCGATCCAACAAAGCTACGAATACCTGACCTCCAACAAGATCGCCCAAGGCACAAAATAATCCCGCCCCCCCCCACACAGAGTCCAACAACAAATTACCCAAACATGACAACTAAACCCACCATCGGCCTCGGCATTATCGGCTGCGGCAATATCGCCAACGCATACTTTAAAGGTGCCAGCATCTTCGAAGTTCTGGAAGTCGCCGCCTGCGCGGACATCAACATGGACGCCGCCATCGCCAAAGCCGAAGAACACGGCTGTCAGGCACAAACAGTCGACGAGCTGCTTGCCAATCCAGAAGTAGAACTAGTCATCAATTTGACGATTCCTTCCGTGCACGCAGAAGTCAGCCTCAAGGCGCTCAACGCAGGCAAACACGTCTACAGTGAAAAGCCATTGGCAGTGGAGCTAGAAGATGCCGCACAAATTCTAAAAACCGCCGAAGACAAAGGCCTACTCGTAGGTTGTGCGCCCGACACCTTCATGGGGGGCGGCTTCCAAACCTGCCGCAAACTATTAGATGATGGCTGGCTGGGCAAAGTCGTAGGCGGCACCGCTTTCATGATGGCGCGCGGCCCCGAAAGCTGGCACCCCAACCCCGCCTTTTTCTACGAAGTCGGCGCGGGCCCCATGTTTGACATGGGCCCCTATTACATAACCGCACTGGTCCACTTACTCGGCCCCGTCAAGCGTGTCAGCGCGATCACCTCACGTGCATTTGATCAGCGCACAGCTACTTGCAAAGAACAGTTTGGCCGAATCTTACCGGTAGAAGTGCCCACCAACTACTCGGGCGTGCTCGAATTCCACTCCGGTGCTGTGATTAATATGACCATCTCCTTCGACGTGCATAAGCACGGACACAGTCCCATCGAGCTCTACGGCACCGAAGGCTCCCTCAAGGCTCCCGACCCCAATACCTTCGGAGGCCCCGTCGAGCTATGGACGCCCGCCACCAAGGAATGGAGAGAGCAAAGCTTCAGCCATCCTTATTTGGAAAATTCCCGCAGTATTGGAGCTGCAGATATGGCTTACGCCATTTTGAGCGATCATCAACGTACGCACCGCGCCAGCGGAGCGCTCGCCTACCACGCGTTGGAAGTCATGCACTCCTTTGAGAAATCCTCCAGCTCAGGCAGCAGCATCGAGATCGAATCTCGCCCAGAACAACCGCAAGCACTGCCGATCCACCTGATCGAAGGCCGCTTGTAAGCCATTCCGGCAGCAAGCTGATCAACGACGCCCCGTCGGCGCGCACAAACAGCATTCTTTTGTGCTCGTCGACGGGGCGCATCAGGCTTTATACCCATCGCCATGAACAACGAACCACTCACTAGTGCAGAGAAAAAAGAGCTCCGCGGCATCGGCCAACGACTCAAACCACACGTGCACGTCGGCAAACAAGGCCTCAGCGAAAGCGTGCTGGCCGAACTTGAAACAGCCCTGCTGAAAAACGGCTTAATCAAGGTCCGCTTCGAAGCGGAACGCGAAGCGATCAAAACGTACTCCAGCGAAATATCCAGTAAACTCGAATGCGAATATGTCGGCGGAGTGGGCAAGGTCGGCATCTTCTTCCGCGACATGCCGGAAAAAGCTTAGCTTGTAATTCATGGGTTATTGACGAAAATACACCCTGTGAAGCAACCTATCGAATCCGCCAAAGATGTGGCGCATGCCACTAGTGGCGCGATCGCCAAAACCGCAAGTTTTATAACCTCGAGCATCTTAGATCTGGGCAAGGGCGTCTTTTCCCCGATCGGACAGCCGCATAGCTCCGCGCCACGCGCAGAACCAGGCACCGCTCCAGGCATTGAGCAATATCTCCATCAGGAAGACAGCTCACTCAAAGTCGGAATCACAGTCATCGATTATGGCCCCGACGGTCACAACACTACGACTTTTGACGACATCCACGAGGCACTAGCACTACCGGAACAACAAAATCCCCATGTGCGCTGGATCAACATCGACGGCCTGCGCCCTAGCGTCGTCAACGCCGTCTGCCAGCACTATGACGTACATACCCTCTCGGCCGAGGACGTCATCCACACCTACCAACGTTCCAAAATGGAGGTATTTGACGATCACATGATCATCATCGCCCGCCAATTACAACTCGCCAACGACAAGCTGAAGAACGAACAAATCAGTTTTTTTCTGTTCCAGAAAACCCTCATCACCTTTCAAGAAGTGCCCGGCGACGTATTTGGTCCAGTTCGTAAACGCCTGGAAAAGAGCACTGGACGCTTTCGCACCTATCAGGCCGACTATTTATTCTACGCACTCCTCGATTCCATTATCGACCACCTATTCCCCATCCTAGAAGCCTATGGCAACGCCATGGAAGAGATGGAGATCGAGATTCTCGAAGACCCGAACGCGCTCAGCCAGCAAAAACTATTCTCGATGAAGCGCGACCTCTCCCTGCAGCGCCGGGTGCTGTGGCCCATACGCGAACTAGTAGACAACCTTTACCGCGACGAGTCCGAACTCATCCACCCCGAGCTCAAGACCTATTATCGCGACGTGCAAGATCACACCATGCAAGTCATCGACTTGTTGGAAACTTACCGCGAAACCGCCTCGGGCCTGACTGACCTATATCAAACCTCTGTGGGCAACAAAATGAACGAAATCATGAAAGTGCTCACGATCATGGCCAGTTTCTTCATACCAATTACTTTTTTTGCCGGCGTTTACGGCATGAACTTTGAACACATCCCCGAACTCGGCTGGAAATACGCCTACCCCGTATTTTGGGGCGGCTGTTTAACGATGAGCCTCGGGCTCGCCATCTTTTTCTGGCGCAAAGGTTGGATTGGGCCCAAGTAAACAACAGAGGCCCCCGCACTAGGCCCCCGCACGAGGCCCCCGCACAAGGCATTGGCATTGGCATTGGCATTGTATTTGCCAGTCCTCGCATTTTGAACAACTGCGGGGTTGCACCTGCAATAAACACTGGCAGCTTAGGCCGCTCGAACTAATGCCCAATCAATCACTCAGTAAACTCAATCGCTACCGATTACTCTTCGTGTCGGCCATCGTTGTCTTCGTGCTCGACCAGATCACTAAAGCTTGGATTTTTAACAACCTCGCGCTCGACAGCTACTACCCGCCGGAAGCCATTACGGTGATTGACGGCTTCTTCTATATCGTTCACATCGGCAACGAAGGCGCCGCTTGGGGCATGCTATCTGGCTACGGCGGACTCTTAGCCTTGTTCGCACTCATCACGCTCTTCGCGATCTACAAACTACGGCACAGTTTGGAATTGTACCGCAAGCCCATGCAATGGGCCTTTGGACTGCTGATCGGTGGTATCTTAGGCAATATGATCGACCGCTTGATTCACGGGCACGTAATCGATTTCCTCGACTTTCATTTCCCATTTACGATCCCCTGGGTCATGCCTACCGGACGTTACCCCTCATTCAATATCGCCGACTGCGGCATTGTGATTGGCACAATTCTATACCTGATCTGGAGCTTCCGAATAGAAAACCAGAAAAAGGCCGCTAAGAGCTAATGCACTCGAACAAGCGCCTTGCCCCACATGCAGTAAAGGCCGTAGCGCAATAAGCGCCGCCACACCAGAGCGCCATGAAATTCCCGTAATCATCCGCTCGACGACTAAGTGAGGTGCAACATGCACTATAATGCATCCAATTTGAGCATCTACGTGATACTCCCTACCAAAATAGCTACAGCTCATATCAGAAAACCTTACGGGATTTATCAATTAGAGTTATTTTTAACGATCTAATGATGAAACAATGCTCAGTTTTTAGCCATCAGAGTCACAAAAACGTCATGATGTGCCGATAGATCAGTGTAGAAAAGTATTTATGACACGGTTGGCATGCGCGTTGCTAATACCAACGCATGTTTGAAAATATAGAACTATCGGAATTAGAAGAGCGTGGATTCATCGGCGCGATCGCATGTAGTTCAAATGGCACCGTCATCGAAAGCACCAGTGATGATCTCGAGGTTTTTGGCAGCGTATTGAGTTACATTTCTCAAGTAGCCGATATGATAGGTGAACCCTTTGGCATGGACTCGATCGAAGAGGTTCACCTGGAAAGTGCCAATACAAAGGCAGTCTGTATCCCACAAGAAGAAGAGTGCTTAGGCATGCTCTGTCATAGCCGTGCTAATGTAGATGAAATCCTAGGTGAATTATTAACTTAGACCAGTAACTATGATCGATAAAATCATTAAAAATGTATTAGAGCTCCCAGGAGTCGATGGCGCCTGCATCCTAGATAAGAAGGGCAACTTATTACACAACGCACTCCCCGAATTCTTTTTAGATTCTTTCTTGGACGATTTGGCGCGGCGAATCAAAACGCTCTACGAAGCTGTCGATGAGAATTACATGCCTTGCGACGACTATCTATTAAAATTCCCTCAGAAATACATACGCCTGCGTCGTAGCCGGCACGTGTTCCTACTGGTAGCGATCGACCCGAACGTCAATCTAGTCTCCCTACGCATGGTCACCAACATCGTGCTCAAACATATCACTCCTAAAGTGGTGGGAGAGATGCGCGCGATCCTAGCAGAGCCTCCAGTCCAGGAGACTGCGACTCCTGAACCCGCTCAAGCAGCGGTGCCGACACCGACTCCCGCTCCTACACCAGCGCCACAACCGGCCCCCGCAGCAGAACCCACGAATCCCGAACCAGCCCCCGAAAACAAAGCTCCCGCGAGAGGCGAGCGAGTGGCTAGACCACGTCCAAGCCGCTCCTTCCGTGGCACTCGCTACTAATATAGCCACTCGCAACTGACAATATGCATGTGCTCACAGCAAACCGGACTACGCGCAGCCAACTAGCACTTTTGTTACGCGATCTGGGCTATACACCCACCTTCCACGAGGATGCTAAAAAACTTTTAGGTGCACTGTCCGAGACACCAAGCGACTTACTCATCGATCTCTCCTGTGAGCTATCAGAAATCGAATTGGAGCGCCTAAAAGCGGCCCAGCCCACTGCCAATCTAATCGGCTTTCAACACTACTCTGAAAGCAATACTGGTAACGAAATAAAGGCCCAAGGCTATACCGCGCTGATTATCTTGCCCAGCCATGCCGAACGCGCCAAAGCGCGCCTCAAAAACGCCTTTCGCAATAGCACCAACGAAAGCAGTTCTAGCCGTAGTTGGGCAACTCGAGCTCCCTTTGGCAACACCCGCTCAACAGGCACCGCCAAAACCCCGCGTCCATTCGGCACACGTCCGTCATACGGCACACGACCACCTTTTGGGAGCAACCGCCCAAGCAGCAGTTCTAAGACCTCCCGGCCATTTGCAAACAAGCCGAAAGTTGACATCCACGCACGCTATCTCGCAGCCTATAGCCCGATAGCCAAAGACTTCGTCCAGGCCCTAAAAGAAGGATGCACGCCTGGTAGCACTTTGGTGCTCACAGGCGAAGAAGGCGCCGAACACGAGCTTGCTGCCCGCGAGTTCAACTATCAATTCAACCAAGACGCGACACCACTCCACACGATACCTAGCAACAACATCTGTATCAAAGAGCTGGAGCAAATGGAAAAAAATGCGAATAAAGCGAAGCAGCCCATAAACTGCTATTTGGGCCGCACAGATGATTTTTCCGAAGAGTCGATGGAGCAGATTAAGCTCTTTCAGCAGTATCTGGACAACCTGCGCAATCCTCATATGCAATTGATCATTGCCCATGAACACGGCTCAGAGACCTGCTTCCATCGTGGTGTCGAAGCGTCTTTCAAAGCCGTCCAAGCGAAAGCAGTCACTCTAACAATTCCTCCCTTGCGTGCGCGGGTCGAAGACATTGCCCCCGTCTGTCACACTTTACTGGGCACACTGCGCTGCGCGCACCCCTTCCTGCTCGTGCATTATATTTCTAATGCCGCAATTGAGCATCTAGTGGAGCACCGCAGTGAACTGAGCTACGCAAAACTCGTGCGACTACTACGCAATGCCGTCGCCCTCAGCCAACGAAATTCAATCGGAGTCGAGGAAATCAAAAACTACGGCGAGAGCGACGTGGTCAATCAACACTTACTCGAAACAATGGCCGACGAGCAATTTTTCAAAGACCAACAAAGCGCAAATTTCTAATCAACCAACCATAATAACTATGATTAAAGCTCGATCCATATATCTTAGCTCACTCGCAGCGGGCACTACGCTTCTCGCACCGACCTTATTATCGGCACAAGAAGTCGTCGCAGAGGCTCCGAGTTATCTCAGCCAAAACACAGGTGATATACTCTGGTATCTCATGGCCGCAGTATTGGTCTTTTTCATGCAGGCGGGCTTTGCGCTAGTCGAGACTGGTCTGACTCGTGCGAAAAACGCATGTAATATCATGATGAAGAACATGCTCGACTTTAGCTTCGGGGTGGTCGCGTTTGCCATTGTTGGCTACGCACTCATGTATGGCGATTCCATCGGAGGGATCTTCGGTTGGAGCAACGGTTTCTTATTTATGAAAGACGCCCTGATGGTCGGCGACGATTTAGCAGCCACGAATCTGGTCGCGGCCGAGTGGCTATTCCAAGTGGTTTTCGCCGCGACTGCGGCGACTATCGCATCGGGGGTGATGGCTGAACGTACAAAATTCAGCGCCTACATCTTTTATTCCATCGCAATCACTTGTTTCGTCTATCCTATCGTTGGTCACTGGATTTGGAGTGGCGACGGCTGGCTCGCCGCCATGGGCATGCGCGACTATGCAGGTTCTACAGTCGTCCACTCTGTGGGTGCATGGGCGGGCCTCGCAGGTGCAATCGTGCTCGGCGCTCGTAAGGGTAAGTTTGACAAAGAGGGCAAAGCTCTCCCGATCCCGGGGCACAATATGCCACTAGCCACCTTGGGCTGCTTCATATTGATCGTCGGCTGGTTCGGCTTCAATGCAGGCTCCACTTTGGGCGCAGTCGACGACATGGCCTACATCGCGATGGTTACAATGATTGCCGCAGCCACAGGTTGTATCGGTGCGACCATGTCCACTTGGCTCAAGTTCGGTAAGCCCGACCTGTCCATGACATTGAACGGAGCGCTCGCGGGTCTGGTCAGTATTACAGCTTGCTGTGGTAGTGTTTCTATCATCGGTGCCATGGCGATCGGCTTGATTGGCGGGATCATCGTAGTCTTTTCAGTGCTCTTCTTTGAGCAAAAGCTACGCGTCGACGACCCCGTGGGGGCCGTCAGTGTGCACGGTATCTGTGGCATCTGGGGCACCCTATCCGTCGGCCTATTTGGCAGCACCGCCATCGATGCGGGCCTGCTCTCCGACGGCTTACTTTATGGCGGCACCAAACAAATCGGCGTCCAAATGATTGGTATTCTCGCTGTCTTTGCATTCGTATTCCCAGTCTCACTCTTACTCTTCAAAGCGATCAAGGCCACCACAGGTCTACGTGTCAGCGAGAGCGAAGAGCTGGAAGGCCTCGACATCAGCGAGCACGGCAATGAAGCCTACGCCGACTTCCAAGTATATGCCGACCTTCCTGAAGAAGATCTCGCATAAGCGCCTCTAAAAAGTTTATTTCAACCAAGCCACAGTCCGCATAGCGGCTGTGGCTTTTTTATGCACAGAGGGGCCAACACAACGGCCCTTGCCGTCATGCTAAAATGACTTTTAGGAACTCCTATAATTGTAACTCGCGGGCGACAGCCAGTGTGACGATGCAATTACCCCCGGAAATTTCCTGCAACTTAATCCAGGCTGACGCGATCCCCCTGCATCATCTAAGATTTGAATTTACCCATTTTTATTATGCATTTGTCCACCGCCCTACTTCTGAGTCTTAGCATCGCCCACATCGCGACTGCGGTCACCTATCCCATCGTAGACACCGCACAGGCGCAGGCCTATGATGCAGCTAAAGCGATTGAATCCCCCACAGCAGGCGAGCGCTATTACGGTCAGGACGCTCAATACGCGGGCAACGCGCCCGCTTACCAGCACAACCACGACGGCACAGTTAGCGATCAAGTGACGGGCCTAATGTGGACGCAAGATCCCGGCGCGAAAAAAACTTATGCTGCCGCACTGGCAGCTGCGGCCAAATGCCGAGTCGGCGGATATAGGGATTGGCGCCTCCCTTCAATCAAAGAGCTGTATTCGCTCATACAATTTAATGGCACCGACCCAGATCCAAGAGCCACCAGCTCCCGCTCACTGACGCCCTTCATCGACACTTCGTATTTTAATTTTGAATACGGTGACACAAGCAAAAACGAACGTATTATCGATTCACAATTCGCGAGCAGCACATTATATGTGAGCACCACCATGAAGGGCGCAAAAACAGACTTTGGCGTCAACTTCGCCGATGGACGCATTAAAGGTTACGGCTTAGTCGATCCACGCGGCCGTGAGAAAACCTTCTACGTGCTCTACGTGCGCGGCAATCCCAACTATGGCGTCAATCAATACAGCGACAATTTGGATGGCACCATTAAAGACCGCGCCACTGGATTGACTTGGATGCAGGCCGACAGCGGCGAAAGCATGGACTGGCCGACCGCATTGAAATATGCGGAAGATATGCAACATGCGGGCTATAGCGACTGGCGCTTACCCAATGCCAAAGAGCTTCAAAGCATCATTGATTACACTCGCTCGCCCGATACAACAGATTCTGCAGCGATTGACCCGCTCTTCAAGTGCACTGAAATCATCAATGAACAGGGCGTTAAAGACTACGGCAACTACTGGACCAGTAGCACACATGTGAACACTCGCGGTGCTGCGCAAGCGGTCTACTTCTCGTTCGGACGCTCACTGGGATATATGCGAGATCGCTTCACTGGCGAAGGCGCTTGGTTGGACGTGCATGGTGCTGGCTCTCAGCGCAGCGACCCGAAGGTGGGCGACGCATCCCAATTCCCACAAGGCCGTGGACCGCAAGGTGACGCCATTCGAATTCAAAACATGGTGCGCCTAGTGCGTGGCGGTGAGGCCGTGCGAGTCACCCAATAAAAATATAACTAATGAAATTTAACTTACTGCATGGACTCCTGCTCTCACTCTATTTCACGAGTCTGCAGGCCGCGCCCAACATCGTATTCATTTTAGTCGACGACATGGGCTGGACTGGCAGCTCCACTCTCATGGATCCCGAACTGCCAGAATCAAAGAGTGATTTTTATCAAACGCCTCAAATCGACGCACTCGCTGCAGCAGGCATGCGCTTCTCACAGGCATACGCTCCCGCAGCGCTATGCACGCCGTCGCGCGCAGCGATCCTCACTGGTAAAACACCCGCAGAGCTTCACATAACGACCCCGGGGGGCAGCCGCACACAAAGCTATCAAAAGCTCGCGCCTCCACGCCATCTGAAAGAACTGCCGGAGGACGCATTCACGATTGCTGAAGCGCTCCAGCAACAAGGCTACACCACGGCTCACTTTGGTAAATGGCATATCGGCAAAAACAGCCCCAGCGTACATGGCTTCGATGTGCACGATGGTAATTCTGGCAATCAAATGCCCGACGTGCAAGACGGCCCCAAAGACGTCTTTGGCCTCACAAAGCGCGCCATGGCCTTCATCAGCGAACAATCACACACAGGCACGCCCTTCTACCTGCAGCTATCGCATTATGCAGTGCACTCCCCGATTGAAGCACTCGCGACTTCCAGGGCGAAATTTGCTCAAATGCCCGCAGGCAGCCGTCACAACGACATCGATTATGCCGCGATGACCTATGACTTGGACAACAGTATCGGGCAATTACTACAACACATCGAAAGCCTAGGCCTTTCTAAGAATACCTACGTCGTCTTCATGTCGGACAACGGTGCCAGCAGCAAACCGCGGGAATCACGCAACAGCCCTCTCAATGGCGGCAAGGGCAGCCTCTACGAAGGCGGCATTCGCGTACCTTTAATTATTCGCGGCCCCGATGTCCCAAGTAATAGCCATTGCGCGCAAGCGGTCACTGGCTGTGACCTATTTAGCACTTTCAGCGAATGGGCAGGCATCGATACTCCAGCAGACACAGACGGTTCCAGCTTGGCAGCACTCGCTCGCAACGATGCCAGCGGCTTCAAACGAGCACAGAGAGTTTTTCTCTTCCACTATCCACACTACGGATTGGGCCCGCGACAAAAACCCCAAAGCGCGATTATAATGGAGCACTACAAACTTATCAAAGACCTCGAATCGGAGAGCTATCAACTCTTCGATTTGTCCAGCGATCTCTCAGAGTCGGACAACTTGATCCAAAAAATGCCAGAAAAGGCGGCCCAAATGATTCAAACTATGGAAGCACGCCTGCGACTAGTCGATGCCCAGCAAGCCCTGCCTAATCCTAATTACGATCCAGACGCCATTCAAACACGCAGCTCTTCTCAGGCAGGCTTCTTAAGATTCAAGAAATGATCCCAGTCCCGATCGTAGCTCTGCCCGATCAATGAGCTCACAAAAGGGCGCCAGCGCGGACGCTCAGGCTTACGAATCAAGTGCATATTCGCTTGGTGCGGCAAACGATTGGCCTTACGAGAGTTACACTTGATACAGGAAGTCACAATATTCTCCCACGAGGTGCGCCCCCCGCGGTCACGCGGGATCACATGATCCATATTTAAATGCTGCGCATCGAAATGTTGCCCACAGTATTGGCAACGGTAGTCATCCCGCTCGAATAGATTGTCGCGGTTGAATTGAATTTCTTTCAATGGCAACTGATCATATGTACGCAACAAAAGCACCTTAGGCACACGTATCCGAAGCCGAACGGTTTGAATACAAGTCTCATCCTTCGCAGGCACGGACTCCTCCGAAAATTGCAGCCATGCGGCCGAATCCATCATACGAAAATTCTCGTCGCCCGTATAAATAACCTGCGCATGGTCTTGTAGCAAAAGACTAAAAGCGCGTTCGACACCAACAATATTAACCGGTTGCCACAACCGATTCAAAACCAGGACTCGAAATTTAAGACCATTGCCCATCTGGGACTTATGCAAGTAATCGATGCGGCCGATTTGTCAATACTTTGCCGAAAAGCTTCACCCGATTGACACATATGGCCGTGCACACGACTACTCCAATAGTCGTGTGCGCCGCAACTGCCGCGGAAACTGCAGCGTAATAGCCGTCCCCTTGTCTTTGTGAGATTCGATATTAATACAGCCTCCATGCTCTCGCATGATCCGCTCGACAATCATCATCCCCAGACCATGCCCTTCCTTCTTGGTGGTATAGTAGGCTTGGAAAACTTTAGACAAGTCTTCTTCCGATATGCCAGAACCCGTATCCACAAATTGCACGTAGACGTGATCCGCGTCGCGTCGCGCCAGCACACGTAAGCTGCCCCCCGCCTGCATCGCCTCCATGGCATTCTTAATTAAATTGAAAAAGACCTGTTTGATCTGCCCACGGTCGCCCAAGATCGTAGGTAAATCATCACTCACTTCAACTTTAACATCCAATAGCCGATCACTGAGCTCGACCTCTTGCACCCGCAACACCTCTTCCACCAGGGCCAACAGATCCAGCTCATTGAGCTCAGGCTTCTGTGGACGCACGGCCTCTAGAAAGTGAGTAATAATACCATCCAATCGTTGCACCTCACCTTGACAGACCTGCAGCGACTCCGCCAGCTTCGCTGCATCCTTTTGCTCGCTCAATTTCTTGAGTTTGCGCTCAATCAACTGCAAGTGAATCGTCAACGAATTGAGCGGATTCCCGAGTTCATGCGCAACGCCCGCCGCTAAGCGAACAATAGACGAAGTACGCTCGCTTTCGATGCGTTCCTCCATCGAGACGCGCTCTTCCGTAATGTCGGACAATACAATCACATAGCCACCCGAGTCGTCGTGCCCCACCTGCGCATCGATCGGCACCATGTACAGCCGCACCACGCGGTGCTCCGGATAGCTGAGCTCAATCTCGCGCGAGAGCACTGGCCCCGACTTCTGAATCCCGCCCACGGTCTCACTATGGATGGATTTTGCGAGGTCTGGCACCATTTTCCACAAGCGCGTCACTCCGATATCGTTCTCCTTTAAACCAATCAACAATAGAGCTGCGTTGTTCGCATATTGCACCACCCCATCCGAATCGATTACCAAGATGCCGTCGTGAATCGTATTAAAGACAGTCTCTTGCATCTTACGCTCGCGCGCCAAGCGCTGCACTAAGATGCCCAGATTCACAGAATCCAGGTCCTCTATACGTCCGAGGATTTTTTCAAGTCCAGTGGTTTTCATAGCATGATGATTCAGGGAGAAACTAAGCTCTCGGCATTACGCACTCGGCGTTACCAGCTGAATTAATTCCTTGGCAATCGCTGCTTTCGTGCTCGGACCTAATTTTACGGAGCTCCCGTCCGCAGCGATCAAAAGCACCTCATTGGTATCCGCGGCAAAGCCAACACCGGGCTGGCCGACTTCATTGGCCACAACAAAATCGAGATTCTTCGACAACAGTTTCTCTTTCGCATAAGTCACCACATCGTTCGTCTCAGCCGCAAAGCCAACCACGGTTTGATGGGATTTGCGATCGGTCATTGTCTTTAAAATATCGGTGGTGCGCTCAAACTCGATGCTCATCGAGGCCATATCCTTTTTTTCCTTTTTCGCATGCTGGATGACGGGGCGAAAATCACTCACCGCGGCCGTCATAATCAGCACATCACAGGCATCGAAGAGCGCATCAACTTGATGAAACATTTCTTCCGCGGTCACCACCGGATAAAGAATCGCCCCATCCGGCTCCTCCAAGACTACCGGCCCGGCGACCAGATCAACGTTCCATCCCGCTTCCAGAGCGGCCTCGGCGAGGGCAAAGCCCATTTTTCCAGTCGATGGATTGCTAATAAAGCGCACCGGATCGATAAATTCACGGGTCGGGCCCGCAGTGATAAGACAACGAATAGAGCTTGCGTTCGACATAAGCCTTAAAACTCTAGGCGAACTCATGCCTAATTCGCAACCCAGCAACTCACCTATTTCAAAAAATCCGCAACCCACGGAGAAGCAGCCCGTCAAAAAGGAAAATACCTTTCTGAACCTGGGCTTTAATTTGATCCTGCCCATCCTGCTACTCAACAAGGGCAAGCAGTGGCTAGGCCCCTATTTAGAGCCCTATTTTGAGAATGTAGCCGTCGGCATCTTACTGATCGCGATGACCTTTCCAGTCGCTTACTTCATCTACGACTACATTAAGCGCTCCAAATACAATGTCTTTTCCATCCTAGGGCTGATCAGCGTGCTACTCACCGGCGGCATTGGTATTCTCGAAATCCCAACCGAGTGGTTTGCAGTCAAAGAAGCCGCGATTCCTTTGCTATTAGGCTTGGCAGTGCTCATCTCGCTCAAGACCCCCTATCCTCTCATTCGCACCCTACTGTATAATCCAGAGATCATCGACGTCGACAAGGTGCACCAAGCCCTCGTAGAGCATCAGTCTGAAAGCGCTTTCGAAAAACTCCTGGTACGATGCACTTGGTTACTTGCGGCCTCCTTTCTACTCAGCGGCGTGCTCAACTACTTTTTAGCCCGCTGGATCGTCGTCAGCCCCAGTGGCACCGATGCCTTTAACTCCGAAGTCAGTAAGATGATGGCTTGGAGCTGGCCCGTTATCGCGATCCCCAGCATGGCGATCATGATGGTCGCGCTGATGCAATTACTCAAAGGCATCAAAGCCATGACCGGCCTAGAGCTCGAAGACGTGCTCCACGGTGCTCAGCCCAAAGAGGAAGAAGCATAGTAATCAAAAGCTCCTCCAAGGCAGCGCACTCTGGATACGTTCTTGTCGCCCGCGAGAGCTAAAGTTCAGTTATTTAGTGGCCTGAATCGTCACATCTTTAAATAAGTATGGATTGTCGCTGATTCTCAAATCTTTGCCGCTAGCAATGGTCACATTCTCGATCATGACGTCTTGGGTCACGACATATGGGAAGGCCTGCGGATATGAATCGTCTATCATTTCAGGATTGAAATCAGCAAAAATGACAGGACCGGGACGATCCCCCGAATGCTTGGAATCATCGATGTGAAGCGTTTCAATCGTGATTTTTGCCGGCATGTAACAAGTATAGCCAAAATCATGTTGCCCCGAATTTCGACCACCAATCAGGGATAGGCTATAATCTTCGCTTTTGACCGGCGCAAAAACACAGTTACGCAGGATGACCTCTCCCTCCCATGTGCTACCATAGTCAGGGCGCAAGTTGATGAGGTTTCTTCCGCGGATAGTCGTGTTCTCTACGGTCAAAAGCCCACTGCCAATTGCATTGATGCCCATGTGCCCGAGGGTTGAGTTTCGGATCGTGGCATTTACCACCCCCTTGTGCGCATCGAACCGGGAAAAGCTGCAATTGTCATAAACAAGATTCTTGCTGTAGTTCGACCCCATGATTCCCCAGTAAGTACGATCATCAATGTCATTTGTCTGATTACAGTTCACTAAGCTGACATTGAGAGCGCGAAGAGCTGAAAAATCATAGGACCCCATTGAAACTGGAACGCCTGCTGAACCAATGGTTCGGTATGTTTTGTGGCCAGTCAGCGTCGTGTTGCGGATCGTCACGTAAGAACAGTCGCTGACCGTTAAAAAGCCACGATAGGGAGCGCCATGGTCACCTTCGCCAGTGATGTGATGCTCGACCCCATCGACTAGAACATTGGAACGCTTGATTGCGATGCCTCGTGCGTAATACTTGTACTTCGACTCTTCCTGGTTTGCGATCGTAGTGAAACGTCCACCGCGAATGGTAAGCGTCTCCTCATCTAGGGTGTGATTGAAAGTGCGGGGACACGTAGCCGGGGTCTTCAGACCCGGTCAGACGCCTGGCTTAGTTGCCTGCTTGGCTGCGGATACGGGGT
>NZ_JARXHW010000050.1:0-30624 GCF_031127805.1 Thalassobacterium maritimum
CTCATTCGAGTCACCTAGATGCACCGACGGTCAAGCCAATGAAGACGACTCTCGGAGCGCGGGCGTCCCGCCCGCGGAGTGTCTCCGCCAACGACTAGCGCAGGGCGAGACGCCCTGCCTCCGATAACGATTCCAGAGAAGTTTGAAGCAACCCGCAAATCCCTCATTCGAGTCACCTAGATGCACCGGCGTTCAAGCCGATGAAGTCAACTCTCGGAGCGTGGGCGTCCCGCCCGCGGAGTGTCTCCGCAACGACCAGCGCAGGGCGGGACGCCCTGCCTCCGATAACGATTCCAGAGAAGTTTGATAGCACCCCACAAGTCCCTCATCCGAGTCGCCTCAGATGCGACTAAGTTGCCCGACGACGGGCTGCACAAGCGAAGCCCCAAAGACTCGCAAGCATCACGCAACTCGATGGCTCAGGTATGTCTACTTTGCTGCCCTTAAAGGCGACATTGTCAATTCCACTAGAGACGTCGGCTTCGGACTCTCCATTAAAGCTAATTAAAAACACGGCAGATTGACCCACTTCGAGAATGGTATCCCTTAACTGTTCTGACAGAATGATGTCGAAATCAGGATAGTCGTAAGTCTTGCCGCCGTCGTGTAAAACTAAGTCCGCAGCCGTGCCGATCAATGTTCCGGCATCCCCGAGGTCCCCAGAGCTATAGACAATGTCAAAACCCGTAAACCCGTGTTCTGCATTTTTCTTCGGACGACTTCTAGCCGAAAAATCGAAATGTAGACTATCGATTCGATACGCAAATGAGCTCTCATTCTTAAGCCTTACAGCCAAATCTGGGCCGCCGGGGCTCTTTCCCGAATTTAGAGCCCGCACCAACAAGCCTCCCGCTGCAGGGCTTGCTCCAAGCAGATTGCCAAAACTTCCATCGTTTGAGCCATAGCTAGCATTTACTCGATTGCTGGCGTAAAGAATCGAAGCACTCAAGCCGACCTCCGCAAAGTCAGCGTCGATCTGTGACGGAGATACCACGCCCTCCCAATCATCCCAGGAAACCAACAGGCCACTAGCATGTGCAGTCGGAACAAATAGCAAAACGCACAAAGTAATAAAAATAGAATAGTTGTTCATTGGGAAATGAGATGAAATTGACTCAACATTATATCATATTGACTCATTACGCGTTAATCTCATGCTGACAGTTTTAGTGTCAGCTGCTGACTTTCGCTGTGAATTTTAGCTGATCCAACAAAAACCGAAGCAACTGCGCAGCTCCGATTTATATATTATTTCCGAAAGAGCATAGCTATAAAAAAAAATCCCGCTGCTTCAAAATTGAAACAACGGGATCTCGTAAAATAAAGTAATTGAGTCGCGTCGACTAGCGACGGCGACGAATCATCACCGCACCCAAAGCGAGACAGCCAGACAACAGTGCGAAAGAAGATGGCTCGGGGACTACAGATGTTCCAGTGAACGCAACGTTATCGAATATGGCGGAGACGTTATTACCACTATCGCTGTAAGCATGAATATTGTCTCTGAAAGTGACTGTAAACAAAGCAGATTCTCCAACTCCAAGAATCGTATCCGCGAGGTTGGTAGAGAGATCGAAGTCAAAATCAGAGGAATCTACAAGATTGCCTCCGACCGGAACCCCCGTAGCCGATCCCACAAGTGTTTCTGTCGCGCCCAAGCTGCCAGAAGTATAGACGATGTCGAATCCAGTGAAGCTGGTCCCATCGCCACCACTCCTAGCAGAAAAGTCAAAGTTCAGCGTATCAATCTGGTAAGCGGACGTTGTATTGTTGGTCAAATTTAGCTCCACAGTGTAACCTGCGAGTCCTCGAACCAAAAGAGCACCGCCAGCAGTGGAGGCCGGACCAGCAAGCGTGCCGAAGGTGGTATCATTGGAACCAAAGCCAGTATTGATACGAGATTCATCGTAACTAATCGAAGCCTCGAAGGCTCCAAAAGTGAAGTCTGCGGCAATACTAGAATCAGTGTCGTCTGCCCAAACGTCCCAAAAAGCAAGAGTGGTCGCATGCGCTGCAGTGCTCAATAGCACAGCTGAAGATGCAGCAAGAAGTGAGGGGAATGATTTCATAATGTATTTATTGGGTTTAGTTTGGATATGTTGTTATCAATAAGATTCTGAATCAGTAGAATCGGACACAACTATATCAAATTTCAGAGGTCTGTGGTAGTTCACTGCTGATACGGATGGTGTCAATTGCTGACATCTACACAAAAACCGCCAAAACCCACGATCAACCAAGAAGTTACCAAGCTACCCCATCAACACCTCCACCGTCTTCCTGAGCGCGCTCAGCAGTTCGAGGCGCTCTAGGGGCAGAATATCCCACGCATTGCAGACATCTCATACCAAGCATTCTCACGCCCCACTCTTTTCACATCGATTTCACTAAAAGTCAGCAAGTGACGCTAAAAGTGTCGGTAGATGACTCACGCGACACTTTCAAATCTGCTACACTTGTGAACTCACCCCATTATCCATACATAGATGAAACAATATTTATTGACTGCAGCGGCTAGCCTGGCCGCGTTTACCTTATGCTCCTTGACGGGAACCAGCTCACTTCAGGCAGAAGAGACTCGCCCGAACATTGTCATTATCATGGCAGATGACCTCGGCTATGAAACTGTCGGTGCCTATGGTGGCCTTGATTTTGAGACGCCTCGCCTCGACCAAATGGCCGACGAAGGTGTGCGCTTTAGCCGCATGTATACCAGCCCTGTGTGCACCCCCGCTCGCATGACACTGCACACCAGCCTATATGCGGATGAGCATGGTTACACCTCGGTGCTGCCCGTGCATTTGGGCTCCAATGTCAAAGTAGACTTTGACAACCGATTTGCCACCTTCGCACAACAGTTTCGCGACCAAGGCTACGCCACGAGTACCACTGGCAAATGGCAATTAGCCACCCTGTCATTTCACCCGGATCATATTCAATCCGCAGGCTTTGATTCCTGGTGCGTCTGGCAAATCTGGGACGGCGAAAACAATGTAAAGACGGTGCGTTATTGGGAGCCGTTCTTAAACCGCGATGGTTCGATTCTTCCGGTGACTGCCAACGACTTTGGCCCGGACATCATTCATGACTTTGTCTTCGAAAAATTACAAGACGCGGCGGTACCTGGCGCGCCGCCAGCATTGATTATGCATAATATGATGCTACCGCACACACCGATCATCGACACACCTGATGATGTCGCAGCCGGTAGCTCTGGCGATATCTACTCGATGGTTCACTACTTAGACAAATTGGTCGGCGAAATTCTCGATGAAGTCGAACGCTTGGGCATCAAGGATAACACCTACATACTATTCTTGGGCGACAACGGCACCGAAGCATCGCACGAATCAGGCTTCAAGAATGGCGTCAAACGTGAAACCGTCGATGGCACAGTGACAGATGGCAAATGGAATCCCGTCCACGGCGGTTGCCATGTGCCATTTATTGTATGGGGTCCCGACTCCATCGCTGACGGTGGCACCGTGGTCGACGACCTAGTCGACATGACAGATATCTACCCGACCGTCTGCAGCCTAGCAGGCGTGCCCCTGCCAAATGATCACCCGATTCGCGGGCGCAGTATACGCCCACAACTGGAAGGCCGTCCAGGGCTCACTCGCTCGGTCACCCACGGCGGCATCGATGGCAAGCGCACTATCTTTGATGGCGAATGGCGCTTAAATAATGACGGCGTCTTGCGCGATAGTCGCAATCTACCCACAGAGGTCGTGGTGCCTATGGGTGATCCCGAAGGCGATGCCGCCCGCGAGCGCCTTGAATTACTCGATGATGCTCGTGTCATGGAAGTCTCTGCAGACGAAAGCGTGTGGGTGGTCGATGACTTGGACACAAGCAATGTAAATAAAACGGGCGCATGGGCAGCAGAGAGTCAAACAAGTGGCCATTATGGGAGTGGCTATCACGTATCCGCACAAAATACAACGCCTGCAGCAGGACCACAGACGCTATCAAGTTTCACATCTACAGAACCAGAAGAGGATGTCATAGGAGTCGTCACAGCGCTATCGCTCGGCTCGCAGACCTACTCTACCTTAATTCCTGGAACTCTCTCTGGGGTCAGCTCTAGTGACCTGTTAAAAAACGAAGCGCTCGCAACCTTCCCAGCAAATGCAAACATCGCGATAAGTAGTCAAAACCTGGATACCGCCACCTTAAACAGTCAGTTCACAGTGAACTTTGGTCAAGTAGTCACCGAGACGGATCGCTTTTACATTTTTGATTGCAATGGCAGCCCCACAGCCAACGGATCCAACGACGTGACCATTCAAGCTTTGGATGCTACGAACCAAGCTGTAGGCAGCCCCTACACAATCATGAATATCAGTATGCTTGACGGAAACCCCACAATCAGCGGCCGCAATTGGGATCGCTCCAGTGGCGGCGCGCAATTGCTGAACCGCACAATCGGCACAGTGACTTGGTCACTCGCAGACATGGGGCTCGATGCCTCCGACAATGTAACAGGCTATCAACTATCTTCCGACAACCTCGACACTGCTGCAATCGGTTTAGCCATTGCAGACCCCTCCCCTGCCCCGATCGAAGGCGAAGGACAAACATTTACATACACCTACTCGATTCCAGAAAATGGGTCCTATACAATCAGCTTGCTTTGGACAGCTGGAAGTGACCGGGCAAGCCAAGTGCCGGTTTCTGTAAGCGATTCAGTGAGGACCTGGAATTATGAAGTAAACCAGCAATTAAACGGTGCGATCTGGAACGCCTTAGACACTCTAGACTTAGACGCAGGTGCTGAATTAGTCGTCACAGTATCGGCAGATGACGTGGAGGGCGTCGTCGTAGCCGATGCATTACGTGTTGCGCCAGCGGGGACTCAAGGCGTTCGTTTCCAAGACTGGCAAAACACTTATTTCACATCGGAGCAGTTGAATGATTCAAGCCTCGAAGCAACAGTCTGGGGCGCACTGGCCGACCCCGATGGCGACGGGCAAATCAACAAACTGGAATTTGGGCTGGGCGGTCATCCACTTATTAATGAAACGCATAAGGTGCAACCAAGCATCGATTTGGATGCAGACAATCCAAGAGTTTACGTGATTCTACGCAGCGGAGTCTCAACAGGCGCGGTACAATTCTTAGCAACCGACTCACTGGATTCAAATTCCTGGCTCACACCCGCCGAATTATCTTTCAATTTGGAAAACGCGGTGGAACTAAGCCGTGACTTTCACGAGTATTCATACGTAGAAAACCGTTCCGAAACGGCCCCTGATCAAGTCTTCTTTCGCGTCGCGATACCTTAATCGAGGCTATCCGAGCAGCGAATTTCGGTGCTGTTTCAAGCCTATTTCGCACACAAACGATTACTGCCATTCGCCACCAAATAGACGAGAGCTGCCAGTAAAATAATTGTCGGGCCCGTCGGAAAATCGAGCGAATAACTGAGACCTAAGCCAAACAAGACGAAGCAGGCAGTCAATACGATCGAACAAATCAACATTTGCCCCAGGCTGCGTGCTCGTAATGATGCGATCGCGGGAGGCAAAGTAAGCAAGGCGATCACCAGCACTATGCCGACCAATGAGACAAGGGTCACAACCGTCAGCGCAGTCAACAGCAGTAACAATAGATAAATTCGATCGGCCTGCACGCCACGGATCGCTGCAAACTCAGCATCGAAACAGACCGCCACAATCTGACGATGCCACAGCAAGAGGATTGCAATAATCAGCGCCCCCACCCCAGTGGCGATCCACAAGTCAGAGCGAGTCACCAATAAAATGTCTCCAAACAAATAAGCCATCGGATCGATATAGCCGGGCGTACGTGAGATAAACAGTAGACCGACCGCCATACCAGTCACCCAGATCGCACCGATGATGGCATCTTCCCGCTGCTTGCTTCGCAACGAGACCGCGGCAATCACACCCGCCGCCGTCAAAGCCGCCAGCAAAGCACCGAGCATCGGATGCAACCACGACCAACCCAGCACTTCGCGGGCATAGAGTGCGGCACCAATCCCCCCCAACACCGAGTGCGCAATCGCGGCCGCCAAATAACTGATACGCCGCGCCACCACAAATGTGCCTACGGCCCCCAAGGGGATGCTCCCAATCAATCCCAGCAAAAGTGCGTTACGCAAAAAGCCTAAATCTGGATCCAAGAGTGCTTTAAAAAATTCAAGCATGATGATGGTGGCCTCCATGGCTATCGAGATGCTCGTGGTCGTGTTGTACCATGCGAACTTCGTGTCCGTAAAGCTCACGAATGCGTGCTTCGCTCAAACGAGCGGTCGGGTGCAAGTGAACGCAGCGATTCACGCAGACTACCTTAGGCACGGAGCGTGAAACAAAGGCTAAATCATGCGACACGGTGATCACCGTCAGCTCATCACCAAGGGCTTTCAAGCTCTTCATCAAGCGCTCTTCAGCCGCCACATCCACATGTGCGGTGGGCTCATCCAACAAGAGCAACTCACTTTCGGCCACCAGCGCGCGCGCAATCAATACGGCCTGACGCTGCCCCCCCGAAAGACTGGCAAAGGGCTGCTTTGCTTGATCCGCAAGGCCCATCTTAGCCAGCGCCTCGTAAGCACTGGCACGATCAGCCTGACTCACAAAGCCGAAACTCTTCTTGCTCAGACGCCCCATCAGCGCGACATCCAGCGCAGAAACCGGAAAGAGCGGGTCAAACTCAATCTGCTGCGGCACATAGCCGACTCGCGCCCGCCCCAGCTTGGTAGTTTGCCCGAAAAGACGAATTTCGCCCTGATCTGGTGTCAGTAGCCCCAACATCAACTTGAGCAAGGTCGATTTGCCGCCTCCATTAGGACCAATCACACAGACCGACTCTCCTTGGTAAATATCAAAATCGGCATCCTCAATCACAGGAGTGCGCCCATAGCTAAACGAGACGCCATCGAAGCAAACCACCGGTTCCCCCGAATGCGCCTGACATCCACAATCGCTATGCGCCGACTCACTCATCATTTAAAGCTATCTTCCAAACTTTGCGCGATGTCTAGCATGTTGCTAAAATATTCCGCACTCAACACATCGACCTCCACCAAATCCACGCCCGAAGCACTCGCCAGCACTCCAGCGCTGCTACGTCCAAACTCCGGCTGAGTAAAGATCGCCCTCACCTGCTCTGCTTTAGCCGACTTAACCAAGCCTGAGACCTGCTTCGCGGAAGGCGCAGCGCCCCCCTGCTCGATCGATTTTTGCACCAAGCCATAGCGCGCAGCAAAATAGCCCAAAGAAGGATGATTGATATAAAAGCACCGTCCCGCAAAAGGCTTCAGTTGAGCCGCAATCTTTGCATCCAACGCCTCCAACTCTGCACTCAGCACGGCTGCATTGGCCGTAAATAGCTCGCTCGACTCAGGCGCCAGCTCGATCAACGTATCGCGCACCTGCGCCACAAAGCCTAACATCCATTGAGGGTCCATCCAGACATGCGGATCTTCCTCCCCGTGTACATGGTGCTCATCTAGGCCATGCACATGTTCATGCTCATCTTCGTTTAAATCTGCGGTCTGCACAAAGCGCAGTTGCGGCATCGAGCGCTCCATCTTGGCCAAAATCACACGCTCCAAAGGCATACCAATTCCGAAATAAACATCAGCTTTTGCCAGCGACGCCATCTGCGGCACACTGGGCGAATAGGTTTCAGGGCTCTGACCAGGCCGAACCATCACCTCAACCAGTCCACGCTCAGCAACGATCGACTGCACAATTGACTGCTGAGGCAAGAGGCTCACCCAGACCTGCAAATCCGTAGCAGCCTGCTCTGTCTGCGGCGCACAGCCGACCAAGGACAACACACAAAACAAGAGACTGATGACTAATTTAAATAAATACATGATGACAAAACGAATAAAAGGCATGCGCCTTACGCATAACAGCACAATAGCAAACTACACTCCAACTGATTCGAAGATAGGAAATACATCAATCGACTCCGAAGCCCAACAAGCCAATTAACTAGCCTAGGACTTTGCGTAAAAACAGTGCCCGATGAACCGGGGTCGCCCCGTGCGCCTTAAGAGCCGCTCGGTGCGCAGCCGTACCATAGCCCTTATGCTGCTCAAAGCCGTAGGCCGGATATGTTTGCGCCAGCAGGCGCATCTCACGGTCGCGCAAAACTTTAGCAGCGATACTGGCCATCGCGATTGCAAGTGACTTCCCATCGCCCTTGACCACACCTTCATGCGCGTATGGGAAAGGCTTCAAGGCTCGACCATCGGCCAGTAATTTCACATCAGATGCACTTCGAAAGAGCGGGTCCTCCGCGGCTGTATGCGGTAAGCTCCAAGCACTCGCTCGCTTCGCTAACTGATCTACAGCACGCTGCATGGCTAGGCGCGTCGCACCGAGAATGTTCAATTCTGCAATCTCCTCCACCGAAGCAAAAGCCACAGCGAAATCAATCAAATCACGCGCCTGTAAGGATTGTAAGACCTCGTATTGTGCCTCGCGAGCTTCTGCTGTAAGTTGCTTTGAATCGTTAATTAACGCGCTCTGCTCCAGCGCTTCAGGCGATTCAAAAAGTGCGCGCGGCACATAACAAGCTCCAGCCGAAACAGGCCCAGCTAAACAGCCGCGCCCCGCTTCGTCGATTCCGATCAGGCTGCTATAATTCTCAAGCAAACTGGCATCGTATCGCTGTAATGCATTCATCGCTACTCTTCCCATGGCTCTGGCACACGCTCAAGGAAGGGACGAAAAATCTCCTTATTGATGCATTTCTCATAGGCCTCTTCACCACTAATTCGCTGCGCCATAAGGTGCTCCATGATAGAGTCATCGAGTGGACGATTTCCCTTCTTGCGCCCAATCTCGATCATCGAAGGAATTTGAAAAGTCTTCCCCTCGCGGATTAAATTAGTAATCGGCGTATCCACCACTAGAACTTCAAATGCAGCCACCCGTCCTGGTTCGTCCACTCGCTTAAACAAGTTTTGCGAAACCACTCCCACCAAAGCCTCCGCCAATGTGGCTCTAATCTGGTGCTGCTGTGCTCCAGGAAAGACGTCAATAATACGATCCACCGTCTTGGCCGCACTCGGCGTGTGTAAAGTGCCAAAGACTAAGTGCCCCGTGTCCGCCGCTTCAAGTGCCAAGGAGATCGTTTCTAGATCACGCATCTCCCCCACTAGAATCACATCGGGGTCCTCCCGCAAAGCTCCCCGCAAGGCACTCGCAAAAGACTTTGTATGCCCGCCCACCTCACGGTGATTGACCAGAGCTTTCTTACTTTTGTGAACAAATTCAATCGGGTCCTCGATCGTTAAAATATGGTCCGAGCGCGTCCGATTGGCTTGATCGATGATCGCCGCTAAAGTCGTCGACTTGCCGCACCCCGTCGGTCCTGTAACTACAACCAAGCCCTTTTTCAAGCCTGCAAATTTACGGCAAATCGCCGGCAAGCCTAGGTCCTCTGCTGTTAAAATCTTAGCTGGAATCGTGCGAAAGACACTGGCGATCCCTTTACTTTGTTGAAAATAATTCGCCCGAAAGCGTGCCTTATCCCCGAAACCAAGTGCAAAATCAATATCTCCACACTCTTGAAACTCGGCAATCTTATCGCCAGGGCAAATCTCATACAGCATTTCAGTGAGCTCAGAATCCACCAAGGGCGGATAATCCAACGACTCCAACTCTCCATTGATACGAATTAAAGGCGGATTACCTGTAGTCAGGTGTAAATCGGAGCCTTTAAATTCGAGCAACGCATCAAAGAAAACATCTATCTGAGCCATATACGGATATATATGCAGGAAAATTACTTATAAACTCAAGCTGTATTTCTCCTGTAGCCCACTGGGAGTCAGGCAATCATTTCGCACCACTCAGCGGAGCAGGCACTAGAGTTTCTTGGCAGCCTGGAGAAACTCTTGCGGCGTCCACGTTGCGCCCTCTTTGCGATAAGCCACGCGTCCATTCGCATCCACCAGTAAGGTGGCCATGGTGTGGTTAATAGTGCCGTCCTCATCCATAGTCAAAATGCCAAACTGACGTAACAAATCGTCCACAACCGAAGGCTCGCCCGTCAACAAATGAAAATTCTCGGGCTCCATGCCGTAGCCTTCCGCATATTGCTTCAAAATCCCCGGCGAATCAAATGCCGGATCAAAGGTAATGGTTACAAATTGCAAATCATCCAGCCCCGCTTCGCGAGCTGCATCCTGCAGCGTAGACATACGCGTGCTTGAAGCCGGACACATCGTCGGCACCGTGCAACGCGTGAAAATGAAATTCAGCACAAAGGGTTTCCCCTGCAACTGGCGCGCCTGCACAAAGTCACCGTGCTGATCAATCATCGCGAAATTCGGGATGTAATCGCCCTGCTTCACAAACTTACGTCGACTCATACTAGCTGTGGTTTGGTGCAATTGCTGATTCACATCAGCCGCGGCCTTCGCGCCCTGACCATCGAGCGGAAATACCTGCTCCAAGTGCCAGCGCTTGCCATAATAAGCTACATTGCCCTTGATCAGACGTCCTTGATACCCAATCGCCAGATCCCCGGCACCCACGCGAAAAGTCTGAGTTGCCCCCGCAACAAGCTCCCCGTCGCCCGATTGAGTCAACTCCACTTCCAAAGAGCGCAGATCCGGTAAAACAGCAAGCACGCGCCCTTGTACCTCAGCCGCATGAGCTGTCAGCGCCAATAGCACAGAAAACAAAGAAGAAAGAAACAGAATACGCATACTCGCAATTAGAACAAAGCACAGGCGTATGCAAGCCTACGTAACAAGAAGAAACACAAATCCTAGGCAGCGGTCGACTGCGGGAACTTGACTACGCCATCTGCAAAGGCGATGCCGGCGACTCCGTCCGTCACGCATTTGGCGTAGGCAATGAAATCGCTCGCGCCATCCAACGTGTATCATCGAATCTCCACGGAGCCATTACGATTGAGGTCATGCATTTGCTGGAGCTACTTCTGGCCGTAATACGCTCCAGCTCCGTGCTTGCGGAAGAAATGCTTCTCACGCAAATGGTTCGGCGCGGGACAGACAGTTGGATTGAGACTTAAACTATGCAAGGCCATGTCGGCCACGATCTCTAAGGCTTGCGCGGTCTCGACGGCTTTGGCGCCACTCACGCCCCACGCGAAAGGACCATGATTGCGCACCAACACCGCTGCAATCTCCATGGGGTTGAGCTCTGCAAAACGCTCAACAATCACATTTCCGGTTTCCCACTCGTATGCTCCCTGCACCTCGGCTGCGGTCATGGCACGAGTCACGGGCACGGGACCGTTGAAGTAATCGCAATGCGTCGTGCCGAGGCATGGAATCTCTATCGCCGCCTGCGCAAAGGCCACTGCCTTGCGCGAGTGCGTGTGCACAATGCTGCGCACGCCATGCTCGGCAAATGCGAGAAACAAACAGCGATGGGTCGGTGTGTCGGAGGAAAAGCGTAGCTCGCCTGCGACGGTCTGACCTTCGAGATCGACGATCACCATGTCTTCTGGCTTGAGCGCGGCATAATCCACCCCGCTCGGCTTGATTGCAAATACCCCGGCTGCGGCATCGAGCACGCTTACATTACCAAAGGTGAGGTCAACCAAACCGGTGCGCGGCAAGGCGATATTGGCCTCACAGCATTCTTCACGGATGTCCTTATAATTCATAACTTATTTTCAATTGCGCGTTTTAAAGTCCGCGGATTCCGTGATACATTTCGCCGAGGCGCAGCTCTTGTTTGAAGGCGCGCATCTCGGTTTTTTCATCGATGAACACACATTCCACGCCCGCCATCTCGGAGAGCATCTCAATTTGATCGGCACTGACATCGAAGCTAAACGCGGTATGGTGCGCCCCGCCCGCTTGAATCCATGCTTCGGCTGCGGTCTGCAAGTCGGGCTTGGCATCCCACAGCACGCGCGCGACGGGCAGCTTGGGCATATCTTGCTCGATAGCCACGCTCTCGACTTCGTTGACAAGAAAACGGAAGCGATTGCCGAGATCCACCAGGGATGCGTTGATGGCCTGTCCTTCGGCGCCGTTAAACACTAGGCGCACAGGGTCAGCCTTGCCACCGATGCCCAGCTCGTGAATTTCACAACGCGGCTTGGACGCCGCAATACTGGGGCAAATCTCTAACATATGCGAACCAAGGCAACGCGCACCTGCGGGATCGAAATGATAGGTGTAGTCCTCCATAAAGGAAGTGCCCCCGCTCTTGCCCTGGCTCATGACCTTGAGCACACGCACCAGCGCCGCATGCTTCCAGTCCCCCTCGGCACCGAAGCCGTAGCCTTCGGCCATCAAGCGCTGTGTTGGCAGGCCGGGCAGTTGCTCCATGCCATGCAGGTCTTCGAAAGTGTTCGTATAGGCGCCATAACCGCCCTCCTCTAAGAAGCGACGTAGGCCAATCTCGATGCGCGCCGCCTCGCGCAGGGAATCGTGACGTGCGGCGCCCTTTGCGAGCTCGGGCGCGAGCTCATATTCTTCGGCATACACTTCACACAAAGCATCGATTTGTGCATCGCTGGCCTCGTTGATCACAGCGACTAGATCTCCCACGCCATGGGTATTGACGGACATGCCAAAGACGCGTTCAGCTTCCACTTTATCACCGTCGGTGACCGATACGAAACGCATGTTATCGCCAAAGCGCACTACCTTGAGATGTTGCATTTCGTGCCAGCCCAAAGCGACGGCACTCCAGTCGGCCAACTGTGTGCGAACTGCGGGATCCTCCCAGTGGCCGACCACGACTTTACGTTGGATACGCATACGAGTCAAAATATGCCCATACTCGCGACCACCATGCGCGGACTGATTCAAGTTCATAAAGTCCATATCGATCGTGTCCCAAGGGATGTCGCGATTGAACTGTGTATGTAGATGGCAGATCGGTTTAGTTAAATTGGACAAGCCATTGATCCACATCTTCGCCGGCGAGAAAGTGTGCATCCAGGTAATGAGTCCGATGCAATTCGTATCCCCACTCGCAGCCGTGCACGCGGCACGAATCTCGTCCGGCGTGGTCACGATCGGCTTGAATACAATTTCAACCGGGATGCTCGCATCCGCATTCAGCGCACGTGCAATCGTCTCTGCATTCGCAGCGACTTGTTTTAAAGTTTCGGGGCCATAGAGATGTTGGCTACCAGTAATGAACCAGATTTGTTGTGTCATATTTTTTTTAAAGTTAAATTTTAAAGGGAGTTGTAGGGGCTTCACTTGTGAAGACCGCAGTGGCTAGGCCACGACTCAGTGGTCTGATTAAATGCTTTCCTTAATATTGAGCAGTTGCTTCATCACCTGCCCCAGGTCGGCATTGCTGTTGACGCCACCGAAGGCGTCATGAATTTCCTGATACAATTTAAAGAGTTGATTGTAGGTGGCATGCGCCGCTGGATCAGGGCGATAGACGATGTCCTTAAGTGAGGTCATCGCGGCCTGCGCGCTGCTAAAGTCAGGGTGTGCGCCTGCCAGTACGGCGGCTCCAACAGCGGAACCCAAGGCACAGGCTTGTGAGGAGCCGGACACGCGCATTTCACGCCCAGTCACGTCTGCATAAATCTGCATCAGCATCGCATTCTTCTCGGCGATGCCCCCGGCACAAACAACGCGCTCGATCGGCACGCCATAGGCCTCGATGCGTTCAATGATCATGCGCGCCCCGAAGGCGGTGGCTTCAATCAAGGCGCGGTAAATCTCAGCCTGTGTGGTGTGCAAGGTTTGGCCCAGAATGAGTCCGGTCAATCGTTGGTCCACCAGTACGGTGCGGTTTCCATTATTCCAATCCAAAGCTAAGAGGCCACTCTGCCCGGGACGCTGGCTAGCCACGGCTTCGGTCAAGTCGCGGTGCATGGACTCGTCGTTTTGACAGGCGGTTTCCACCCACCATTTAAAGAGATCACCACAAGCGCTTTGACCGGCTTCGATGCCGTAGAATCCCGGCAAGATCGCACCTTTCACGATGCCACAAATCCCGGGAATGTCGGCTACGGTATTTTCTGCCGACACGACGCCACAATCACAGGTGGACGTGCCAATCACTTTGACTAAGGTGCCCTCAGTCACGCCACAGCCGATCGCGCCGAAGTGCACATCGAACTCACCGACTGCGATCTCGATGCCTGCTGGCAAGCCTAAGGCCTCTGCCCACTCGGCACAGAGCTTGCCAGCTGAGTGGGAAATATCAACCGCCTGCGTGTAAAGACGGTCACGCAAATCGGCGAGCTTGGGGTCGAGCAAACTCAAAAATTCTTTGTCCGGCAAACCGCCCCAGTCTTCCGCGTAGAGTGCCTTATGCCCCGCCGCGCAGATCCCACACACCACTTGCTTGGGGTCTTTAACACCGGCCAGCACAGAAGGCACATAATCGCAGAGTTCCACCCAACTGTAAGCGGCCTCGAAGACCTCGGGAGCCACGTTTAAGCAATGCCAGATCTTACTCCACCACCACTCGGAGGAATAAATATTTCCGCACTTCGCGATGTATTGCGGACGATGCGCCGCCGCCAGTTCGGTAATACGCTTCGCCTCGGCATGACTGGTGTGGTCCTTCCATAACCAGCACTGCGCAGCGAGGTGATCCTTCCACGCCGCGTCCAATGCCAGCGGTGTATTGCTGGCATCCACAGGTATGGGACTGGAGCCCGTGCTATCCACGCCAATGCCAATCACATCTTTGGCGTCGAAATCGTCGCGCTGATTCGCCTGAGCCAAGGCGATGCGCACCGACTCTTCTAGCCCATACAAATAATCAGCCGGACTTTGCCGCGCGACATGCGCGTCCTTGGCATCCAATAAAATGCCCTGCTGCCCACTGGGATAATTCACTACCCCAGCGGCAAGTTCCTCGCCAGTCTGGCAATTGACAATAAGTGCACGCACCGAATTGGTGCCATAATCGATTCCGAGGGTATAAGACATGCTGTAAAACTACAGGCTCGCCGCACAGAAGGAAGCCGCCCAATACTTGACAGTAATGTAAGCAGGCACATAGCTAGTGTGATGAAGCGCGTCACCATGTCCACCATCGGCGAAAAAGCCGGAGTTTCCAAAAACACCGTATCGCTGGCATTGCGCAACGATCCTCAAATCCCGGAGGCCACACGACAGCGCATCAAGCAGATCGCCGACGAACTCGGCTACCAGCGCAACCCCACCGTAGCGCACCTAATGGCCGAATTGCGTTCCGGCAGCAACACTGGGCTCAAAGCCTCTCTGGCGCTGCTCAATGCGAACCAGGACAAACAGGCCTTCAGCCGACATCCAACCATCCCCACCTACGTAGAAGGCTGCCAACGACGCGCGAAACTCATGGGCTACAGCTTGGATAACTTCTGGCTACACGACCCCGACCTAAACGGACGGCGACTACACCAGATCCTGAAAGCACGCGGCATTCGTGGCGTAGTCATCGTCGGCCTGATGCACAGCAATCGTTTGCCAGAAGCATTTAACGAAATCTGGGAAAACTACCCTTGCGTAGTCACAGGTGTGCGCACGCGCAAACCCGCACTCTCCTTCGCATGCACAGACCATCACATCATCGCATTACGCGCTTTCGAAAATGCCTTGGCCCGCGGTTACCAACGTCCAGGCCTAGTCTTAGATCAAAAAATCGATCAACTGGTCGAAGGTCGTTTTACAGCAGGCTACCAGATCGGTCAAACTGCCCTGCCTCCCCAACAGCGACTCATACCATTCAATCGAGTGGTCGAGGCCAAAGAAAACCTCTCGCTATTCCAAGAATGGTTCACACGGGAAAAGCCTGACGTCATCTTCACCCTTTACAATCAAGTGTATGACTGGATGGAAGCGCTCGGCTACTCTATACCTGAGCAAGTCGGACTGATTCAATTAGAGCACCGCGCAGCCGCGCCCCAATGGGCTGGCATGAATCAGCACAACGATGTCTGCGGCGAGGCCGCCATCGACATGGTCATCAGTATGATTCACAGCGGCGAAAGCGGCGTGCCCCCCTACCCAAGAGCCACCTTGATCAGCGGCTCTTGGGTCGACGGGAAAACGGTGCGATAAATTGACGGGAACGGGGCAGGACGCCTCGCCGAGGCGTCCGTTCGTCGATCCGGCCGCAGACGACGACGGACATTACTGGCAAACGAAACGCCCTCCTTAACTTCTAGCCTTTCAAATATTGCTGCTGTAAATCCTGGACCACTGTCGGGTCGGCCAGTGTCGTCACATTACCGAGCTCTTTGCCTTCGGCGATGTCACGCAAGATGCGGCGCATAATCTTACCAGAGCGCGTCTTGGGCAGATCCGAGGAAAACAGGATACGCTCAGGGCGGGCAAATTTTCCAATGCTCTTATCGATCATCGTGACCAGCTCCTTGCGCAAGTGGTCATCTTGCTCACGCCCATCAATCACGGTCACAAAGGCGACCAGCCCCTGTCCCTTGATCTCGTGTGGCACACCGACCACCGCAGATTCAGCCACATCCTTGTGCTCGACAAAAACGCTCTCCAACTCGGCAGTGCCGATACGGTGACCAGACACGTTCACAACGTCGTCCACGCGGCCAAGAATCCAGATGTAGCCATCCTCATCACGGCGGGCACCATCGCCGGGGAAATAATATTTGCCGTCCCACTTACACCAATAGGTGTCTTTAAAACGCTGCGGATCTCCGTAGATACCGCGCAACATGCCCGGCCACGGTTTCTTAATTGCGAGAATGCCCGCTTCCACCGTCTCACCATCGTCGGTCAAAATCGCTGGCTCAACACCGAAGAAAGGTACCGTCGCACAGCCTGGCTTGGTCGCCGTCGCGCCCGGCATCGGCGTCAACATGTGGCCGCCGGTTTCGGTTTGCCACCAGGTATCCACAATCGGGCAACGTTCCGCCCCGATCATCTTATGATACCACATCCACGCCTCAGGGTTGATCGGCTCTCCCACAGTGCCAAGCAGGCGCAAAGAAGACAGATCTTTACGAGTCACCCAGTCGTCGCCCCACTTCATAAAGGCACGAATCGCAGTCGGTGCCGTGTAGAAAATCGATACTTTATACTTCTCAATAATGTCCCAGAAGCGTCCTTCATCCGGATGGTTGGGCGCGCCCTCATACATCACTTGTGTCACACCGTTTTGCATGATGCCATACACGATATAAGTGTGCCCGGTGATCCAGCCCACATCAGCGGTGCACCAATACACATCATCCTGTTTGAGGTCGAAGACATACTTCGAAGTCAAATAACTATACACTTGGTAGCCCGCAGTGGTGTGCATGATGCCCTTAGGCTTACCAGTGGTACCACTGGTGTAGAGCAAGAAGAGGAGATCCTCCGCCTCCATCTCTTCGGCCGGGCAATCGTCCTCCACATCGGCCACTAAATCATGATACCAGCTGTCGCGACCTTCCTGCATCTTGCAGTCGACCGGGTGTGCATCGCCACGCTTCACCACGACCACATCTTTCACACACTCACAGCTCGCAATGCCTTCGTCCACGATCTGCTTCAACTCTAACATCTTGCCACGGCGGTAGCCTCCATCGGCAGTGATCACCATGCAGGTCTCACTATCGAGCACACGGTCACGAATCGAGTCCGCAGAGAAGCCCGCAAAAATCACCGAATGCACCGCACCGATACGCGCACAAGCTAGCACCGCAATGGCCAACTCCGGAATCATCGGCAGATAAATTGCGATACGATCGCCCTTTTTCACACCACGCGCCTTCATCGCATTGGCGAAACGGCAGACTTCGAGGTGCATCTGCTTGTAACTAATGTCACGCGCATCGCCCGGTTCGCCCTCCCAGTGGATCGCGATCTTGTCACCACGCCCCGCTTCAATGTGACGGTCTAGGCAGTTGTAAGAAAGATTAGTGCGACTGCCATCAAACCATTTAAAAAACGGCGCTTCGGATGCGTCCAACACGCTGTCCCACTTTTTAAACCAATGCAGTTCTTCAGCCGCTTCGGCCCAGAAAGCTTCCGGGTCTTGAATGCTCTTTTCGTAGAGCGCTTTATAGGCAGCTTCACCACTAATGTGGGCAGACGCAGCAAATTCAGAGGCAGGGGGAAACTTGCGGTGCTCATGCGAGACCGATTCCATCGAGGAATTATCAGTAGTCATGTTGGGTAGAATTTAGAGTGGGGACTTATTGAGCGCGCAAGCACGCCTAATAGAAGTCTAAGAGCGCAATCACGCAGGACTGTAAGGTCAATGACATTTACAAAAAAACAAGCTGCAAGCAGCTATTTACGCCCACTAAGAAATCTCAGTTGTCATTACTGAATCCCTTGATCAAAAAAGCCGATTAAACTATGCAAAGCAAAGATCTACAACTCGACAAAATTGACATTTACGGCGGCACCCAAGCGCGAGTCGCCACCAACGACGACGCCATCTCCAGCTACGCCGACGCGATGCTCGAAGGCGCCCAATTCCCCCCCATCGTCACCTACTACGACGGCACAAAATACTGGCTAGCCGACGGCTTTCACCGTTTCCTCGCAGCCCAGCGTAACGAATACGAGGAAATCGCAGCGGAAGTGCACGAAGGCTCCCGCACGGATGCCCTGCGCCACGCACTCGGCGCCAACGCCACCAACGGCATCTACCGCTCCAACGCCGACAAGCGTAACGCAGCCGAGATCGCACTCGAAGAGTGGCCGGAAATGTCCAATGCGCTGATCGCCTCCATGTGCAAAGTTTCCCCCGATCTCGTCCGGCGCTGCCGGATGGAGATGGAAAAGGAAAACCGCATCGAGAGCCAAAGCCAGGTCACTGGCAAAGATGGCAAACAATACCCGACCGGCATCGAGCGTGAACCACGCGGCGGCAGTCAAAAAGTCGAGAACGACGGCTCCCCCAGCGAAGGCTCGGGCGGCGGAGGGGGCGGCGGTGCCAAAGGTAAAGGCGAAGAACGCGGCACAGGCGGCGCTAGCATGGAGATCGAAGCCGATGCCCGGAAAATGATACGCGAGGGCGAAATCAAGCACTCCGAACTCGACAAGCTCAAGAGCGCCACGGCCATCGACTACGCCGAAACCGCACTTAATTTGCTCAACCGCATGAAGCCCGACGACCCACGCCGTCCCGACGCCGTGCGCCGCATCGAGCGCTGGCTAGCCACCGAAAAAGGCATCGCTTAAGCTCGGGCCACTATCGCACCTGCCGCAACTTTCGCCAAAACCGCTTAAAGGGGCTCCACATTCGTCCACTTAACGAAGCGGGCACACGCTCCATCCCCGGAAAGCCGAGTGCGGTAGGTTGCTGGCTAGGCCGCTCTTGCAAGCTCGGCCAATAAGCTGTGCGAAAGAGCCAATCCCATACGCTTAAAGAAATGCCGAAATTCACCCCCTGGCGGCGCTCTTCTGGTAAGTCGTGCATATGATGCCAAATGTGCATGCGCGATGAGTTGAGCAGATAGCGCAACGGCCCCCAGGTGAGATCGAGATTACTGTGGTTCAAATGTCCGATCAGAGTATTGAGCACCGCTATAATCAAGAGCACGGTCGGATCGACACCCAAAACGACTAAGGGGAAATAAGTCAGGGATTGATAGACCACAATTTCCATCCAATGAAAGCGAAAATTCCCGATCCAATCCATTTCGGTAATACTATGATGAACTTTGTGAAACTCCCACAACGCGGGCACGCGATGCAGTAGATTATGCACGCACCAATCGAGCCAGTCCTTGAGCACAAAATAAAAGAGCCCCTGAGCCAAGAGCGGCCAGCCGGCCAGTAAATTCCAAGCTTGCGCGGACTCGATCGCCGGCAGCCACCAGTGAGTGATCCACACACTCACGTAGGCGAACAGAATCGAGAAATAATGCCCATTGAAAAACAGCCAAAACAAGTCCTGAAAAAACTCGGCTCGCAAGAAGCGTTGCCCCTGTCGCCAAGGGCGCACGCGCTCCGCCAACGCGCAGAGCAAAGAGACCACCATCAGCCAGAAAAAATAGCTGCGCGTATTCCAAATAAGGTCCAACATGGGCTTTTAGATAGATTAAATAGGCGCAGCTGGTATGCTAGCGTTTATTCAATAATTAGCTCGGGGCTAGGGACCTTGAGATCTACGCTATCGCGTGGAAGGAATTTCACACCACTGACCTCAGTGAAGCGCATTTGCTCGCCGATCTGACCGTCCTCCATCGCAAAAGTCCGGTGCCCGGATGCAAGCAGCACCCCATCGACGTCTACTAAGTTGTCCAAGCTGAGAAACTTTTCGGGGCCGGGACCATTGGGCGCGACCAAAGGATTGGTCACAATGTAATAGCCACCACGTGTGAGCTTCGTCTCGGGGTCAATGAGCAAGACATAGTAATCGTCCGGCGAGTCTCCCGCCTCCTGCGTGTATGTAATTTTAACTTGGATATACGCCTTCCCCTCAAAAGCCATCTTTTCGGGCAATTGTTCAAAAATCGCATTCTCATCATTAAAGACAAAAGGAATTCCAATAAAATAGAATGGAGTCAGCGACCAGAACTGCACCGGCGGTGTAAATTGGCTGCCCTCCGGAGCAATCCAATACTCACCTTGATACATGCCAAAACGCATGTCCTGGCCCGGCACCTCGTGCATGACATTCATGTTTGTGGGATCGACTGTTTGCACCGTATCTACGATCGCTTGCGGCCCCTTATCACTAATGTGGTAGGTCCAGCGAAATTGCAGTAAACCATTATGATACCAACGCTCGGTGCCTCCGTGGGCATGGATCGAATCCATCACCAACTGGCGTCCCGCATTGACCGTAGCCTCATGACTGGAGCTGGCGTCCTTAGTTTCGTTGCAGCCCAATAGCCATAGGCTGCAGAGGGCGGTCGTCGTCAGTGTTAAGAATTTATTCATAATATAATCAGTGCTTCTGAGATCTATCAAAGCAGCATCTATTCCCACAAATCTCACAAATGCACTCCAAACACACAGACAAACGCCCACAAGCGCATGTTGGGACTTCGATTGAATAGATTCAATGCTCTTTTAGTTCTCACTCGCGGTATTTTCATTGAGCGGCTAGCCTGACGCCAAATAGGCTGTAAAGTATACAGGCCTTAGCCGACACTGCCACCGCAGCCATCCCTCGTCCTGTTTAATTTTATGTCACCCCAAGTAAGCTCCAATTCTGCACAGCCCATAGAAGGGCCGTTGATCGTAATCAAAGCCGACGACCTACTCTATCGTGAGGACGGCACTATCTTTGGCGCGAACTGGCTGCGATTTATTGAAATCGCAGCGGAAAAAGGAATCAAAATTTCGATCGGCATCATCTGCCATTCGCTGGAAAATGCCAAACTGGAGTATGTTGAAAAAATCAAGGCATTACACGCCACGGGCCAAATAGAATTCTGGAATCATGGCATCACCCATCGCCGCGAGCCAGAGAGCGGCCAGAGCGAGTTTAAGGGGGTCCCCATGCACTCGCAGCTCGACACATTGGTGCGAGCTCAAGCATTGGCTGTTGAGAAGCTAGGCTTCACATTCACAAGCTTTGGTTCCCCCTATAATCATTTCGATCACAATACCGCGGCTGCATTACGCGCAGTCCCCGAGCTGAAGACTTGGTTATATGGCGATGAGCAGGCAGCCCTCTTGCCGGACCAAATCGTATTGGGGCGCTCAGTGAGCTTGGAGCAACCCGTGCACTACCCCAACTTCGAAGGCGTCAAAGGCGAATTCGAGCAGGCCCCCAACCGCCCTTACTACATTTTACAGGGGCACCCAGGTGGCTGGGATGCGGCCCGCTTCGAGCAGTTCATACAAGTCGTCGATTACTTACAGTCTCAAAATGCAGTCTTTCTAACGCCGACCGGGCTGCGAAACCGTTTACTCGATTCATAATATCCCCTGCCCCGATAAGCGATGCCTTCACTCAGACGAATTTTAGGCCTACGATTCGGCCGAATCTTAGACCTCTACGCCCCACTCTTCTTACTCGCAAGTTCGCTTTGTATGAGCGCCCCTAAGAGCCTACTCGACAACGGACATTTCGAGCAATGGACCGACAAAGCCCCCGCACACTGGGACCTGCCGCAGACAGCAAAAACCTTTGCCAGCGACGGCCCCGAGCTTTCAGGACAAGCGCTTACAATCGAAGTCACCACAGCCACGCCAGGTCAGCACGGTGAAATTCGGCAAGCCTTTGCAATCAAACCACGTAAGCGCTATCGCCTCTCGGGCCAAATCAAAGGCCCCGCAGGCATGGGCGCAATCGAGGTGATTCTATATCGCAAGGAGGAAGTTTACACCCGCATCCGCTCTCAGCCAGTGCTCAAGCCGAACTGGACGCCAGTGGAATTTAACTTTGAGACGGCCGACTGCGACCGGGCCGAAGCCGTGCTAATTTGGGAGCAAGAAAGCCATCACATCGGCCAAACGCTGGCCTTTGCCGAACTCGCCGTTACAGAACTGGGGCCATTAATTTACGAAGGCGAGGAAGTGCCGCCACGTGCGGTGCCCACCTTCAACTCAGTCAGCCTTTACTGGAAACCGACTGGCGGCCGGGCTTCGCGCCCAGTGAGTGTGCACTATCGCAAAGTCGGCGAGACCTCATGGCGCGAGGCCTTGCCACTGTGGTTCGACGACAATGAGCACCCGAAAGAAGCCGCACAGCACACAGCCGAATATCGGGGCAGTATCGTTTACCTGGACGCTGGCACCGAGTACGAAGCCAAGCTAGAACTAGAAAATGGCCCCAGCCGCACACTCCGATTCATGACCCGCTCGGACGAGTTCAAAATCGCCCGCAGAGTCACCCTCCCCACCAGCTATTCGAAAAAATACGAGATCTTCGAAGGCGGCAGCGAAAAAGACGGCTACGTCCTTTACGAGCCCGCCCAAGGCGCCACTGCGGTCTGGGATGGCCGGGGCGTGATCGAGCACAATCTCGAAATCAAAGCCTCTTACGTGATCGTGCGTGGGCTCACACTTAAGAATGCCCGCACCCACGGCATCTATCTCGACGACGTGCACAATGTCATCATCGACAACTGTGACATCAGCGGCTGGGGCGACACCATGCAAGATGGCCAAGCACGCAATCTGAATGCCGCGATCTACGCTCGTTCTCCCGTGCTTGAGCGCATCGTCATTCAAAACTGCAAACTTCACCACCCACGCAGCGACAGTAACTCGTGGAATCAAAAACGCCCCGGCACCCGCAGCAGTCATCCAGAGGGCCCACAAGGTATTGTCTTTTACGGCGGTCAAGGAGGGCACGTCATCCGCTACAATCGCATCTACTCCGACATGGAACACATGTTTAATGATGGCATGGGAGAGGTGCACAACTTTGGCTACGGAGGCTTTCCTGTGCGTGATAGCGATATCCACGACAACTTCATCTCCCACTGTTGGGATGACGCCCTGGAAATCGAAGGTGCCGACATGAATGTGCGCGTGTGGAACAATTACATGGATATGACCTATGGCGCGATCGGCGCGGCGGTCCCCACACTCGGACCGGTCTATTTCTTTCGCAATGTCTATGCGGTTTCACGTAAGGATGAACGTAGCCGTGCAAACGATTTAACGGGGCACTATCTAATCAAAATTGGCAATGAGAACGCACAACGTTCACGCGGCCGCATGTATGTCTTTCACAATACAATTCTGCAACCGCCCCCCTTTCCCGAAGGAAATGCGCCAAGTAGCGGTGCCCAAGCTGGCATCGTCTACACCTCGACGCACAAAAAGCAAAAGAACATCGTATCCCGGAACAATATCTTTCACATGCGCACGGAGCGTGACTGGTCGATTAAGGACCCGCACCACAACACCAGCAACGACTTCGACTACGACCTCTACGACGGCCGCACCGCATTTAAACCAGACTCACAAGTCCACGGCATTCAAGCCTCGCCAAAATTTGAACGCGCCCCCGACGGACGCTTATGGCTGGTCCCAGGCACAGCAGGCCATGACTCCGGACAACGCTTAGCCAACTTCAACGACCAATATACTGGGCAAGCCCCCGATATGGGCGCCGTCGAATATCAAGACCCAACCCCAAAACCAGCTCTGTGGCCAGATTTCCCGCCTGCCCGCGGATCGAAGCTTTGAGCAACTTTAAGTCAACGAAACCGTATACAATGCCGCTCACAAAGAAAAATAACTAAAACTAAAATAGACAGCGATCACAATTACCTCCAGCAAGTACAGAAACATTATGCCACAGAAGAAACCCAACGTTATCTGGTTCATTGCCGATCAAATGCGCGGCCAAGCAACAGGGCGCAATGGCGATCCCAATGTGTTCACTCCCAACCTGGATAATATGGCCATTGCGGGCAAAAATTTCCCCCATGCGGTCTCTGGCTATCCGCTGTGCTGCCCCTTTCGCGGTAGCATGTTGACAGGAAAATACGCGCACAACCACTCCGTCAGCCTCCATGAAGAGCGCCTTGACCCCAGCTACAAAACTGTGACCGACGTCTTTAACGATCACGGCTACGAAACAATCTACTTGGGCAAATGGCACCTGGCCGGATTCAAAGAGCGCGAAGGCCGCTCGGCCCTGCGCACAGTGCCTCACGAAGACCGTGGCCGCTTTGACACCTGGTTGGGCTATGAAAACAATAATAGCCAATGGGACAGCTGGATCCACGGACATGAGAACGGCAATGAAGTTAAGCACATGCGCCTGCCTGGTTACGAAACAGGATGCCTAACGGATATGGCGCTCGAACGCATCTCGGCGCGCAAAGATTCCGAGCGCCCTTTCTTCATGGTGATTTCCGTCCAACCGCCCCATGTGCCCACCCTTGCCCCAGCAGACGCTCGTCGCTACCAGGCCCAGCAATTGAAGCTGCGCCCAAATGTCCCCATAACACAGGAAGCGGAAGCCCGCTTTCAGCTGTCCGGATATTATGCACAGATCGACGACCTAGACACTAATGTTGGCCGCGTAATGGAACGTCTCAACAGTGAAGGCATGACCGAGGACACGCATCTAATGTTTTTCAGCGACCATGGCGATCAAATGGGCAGCCAAGGCCGCTTCGGAAAATGCGTGCCCTACGAAGAGTCGGCCCGCGTGCCATTCATCATAGGCGGCGGACAACCGATGGCATATGGCGACTGGTCCTGTGGCAACGCCCCCTGCCTAGTCAATCATGTCGACATCGCGCCAACCACCCTTGGGCTCTGCGGTATTCCGACTCCCGAGTGGATGGAGGGCTTTGACTACTCGCATCGACGCACCGGCATCAACGCCGCTACCCGCATTCAGCAAGAGCCAGACAGCGCTTATTTACAGCTGATCGGCGACCGCGAAAGCAGCTACGCTTGGCGCTGCGTCATCACACGCGACGGCTGGAAATACGCCTGCGTCCGGGGGGGCGAATGGCTCCTCTTCAACTTAAACGACGACCCGCACGAGCTCAATAACCTCGCCTTCCACACCGCTCATCGCAAAAAGCGCAAGGAACTCAATCAACTGCTCCGCGATTGGGCGACCCAAACAGGCGACTCCTTCGAGTTTCCCGAAAGCTGACTGCAACTCGTCACCGATCGATCGAGCCGTCAAAGTCCTGTTAACACTTGGACTGCAGCGTCTCGCCATCGCACCACTGACCGCGCACAAGAAGCGTCACGGGATGCTCTGGCACACCAAGACGATTCATCGCTAACGAATCGGACAATAATTCCACCGCCCGCGCCCCGATGAGTTCCGAGCACTGATTCATTCCAGCTAAACGACGGCCACGGTAGCCCTCGGGACGCACCGTGGGGCTGACGAATCCGACATCTTCCGGGATTCGGCAGCCGATCTGCTCGAGACGTCCGATCAAACTCTGATGACAGCTCACAATCACTTCGGGCAACTGCAGAGAGCTGCCCCCCGTAGCCAATGCCTCCTCAAAGTCATCTAAATACACATGGCGAATTCGCATCTCAGATTGATGCTCCCGACCAAAAGCAAGCGTAGAGGCGAGCCATCCAAAGTTCAGACGACGCTCTTGCTGCCAATTCGAGACGTAAAGCACATCCCGATACCCCAGCTCCCGTATATGAGCAAGTAAAGCAAACTGGTTCACGCTATGGTGCGAGCTCACTCGATTCATATCCGGCGATCGCAAAGAATAGCCAAACATCACCGCCGCAAAACCTTCAAAATCAAAATCAAAGTCGACTAAGTCCCCCACTGTCGGGCTAATCAGCATACCTCGAATTCCTCGTGCCTGCAAAATACGACGCAGGCTCCGGGATGAAAGCGCCTCTCCCAAGACAAAACGATCCACTTCGAAGCCACTGGCTCGCGCCGCCTCGCAGGCGCCACGATAATAAGCATCAATCACATGTGCGCCCGAATTGACTTTTTCAGGGTAGACCCAAGCGATACGACTCACACCACTTAGTACCCGCTTCGATCGCACCTGCTTCATAAAAGAATCGGCGATGGGATTCCGCACATAACCTAAAGCCTGCGCCGCAGCTTCCACCTTTTGCGCCGTCACTGCACGAACCTTCGGATCGCCGCGCATCGCGCGGGAAACTGTCATAGTAGAAACGCCTGCGCGTTTAGCGATGTCACGATAACTGATCACAAAGCATAATGCATCAGCTTCAAAAAACACTTTCAATGTTATTTGTAACACTGAACACCACTTGTATCATTCTATAATCCATCAATGGTAAAAAAGAGATCGGCTCCACATCAATGTAACGATGCCGTTCACAAAACCCTTATAATCATCAAATCTACCAAAATGAATATTCTCTCATCACAAGTCAGTCTAGTCGGTTTACTTGCTCTAGCGATCCCCGCTTATGCCCAATCAGTCATCTACACAGAAGACTTCGGCGACCCACGCTCTTCCATTCAAAGCCTCAATGCAGTCGACTGGGACGCCCGTGAGGGTGGCGGCACCCCCACCAACTATAACAGCAGCAATACAAACACCAACAACGGTCCTGTCGTAGGCGTCAGCTCGGACGACAACGCCTACCTTTTTCACAACGATCCAGGTAATGGCTATGCAAAGCTATGGTGGGCCACAGACTTCACCGCGACAGATTACAGCGATCTGACCGAAATCACCTTTGCCCTGCGTAACAACAGCGCATCGGAAAACATCCAAGTCGCCATCGAAAGCGATGGTAACTGGTATGTATCCGACAGTCTTTACAACGGCACAGGCAGCGGTAGCACCTTCTCCGCTCCATTGAATCTTGATTTCACTTCAGCAGCTTGGGATAGTTTAGACTTTGGCACCATGGCTGCGAGCGTCGGCGCAGCAGATCCCAGCACTGGAACAGTCAGTAAAATTGGCTTTTATACGGCAGCGATCTCCGACAATGTGCGTATCGATTCAATTTCCGTGTCTGCCATCCCCGAGCCAGCACAGGGCTCCTTGCTGATTGGCATCGCGGCACTTATTTGCGGCTTAGGCCGTCGCTGGACTCGCAGCTAAGCTATCGAATTCGGCAGATACATGATTTGAATCCGTGTGTATTGACTCCCGAGAGACTAAATCGTAAATAAAGTCACGATCGGTAGCCATTTAGTGGGCTTATGCGCGATTGATAATCCCGTTTAACATAAAGCCCGCAGCATGGACATCGAAGCCATTCAGAAAAAGTATCACCAAGCCCTGGCCGGACTCGAATCGAATACACGAACCGTCTTCGGTTATGAACGGGCAGTTCTGATCGAAGGCGGCAACTATCCGGGAATCTGGTTGGAATGCGGCCCACTGGAAGGCTTGGTCTATGGCCGCAAGGCTCCGGAGGTCGCCATCGCGAACCATGAAGTGTTCTTTCACCATCAGCGAGCCGATGGCTATCTTCCATGTTGGATTTGGGGAGACCGTGTAGGGAGTTCACAAATACAGATGGTCGTTCCGATCGCGAAGACCGCCTTGGAAACCGCGACGCTTACCGGCAACGAGGCCTTCCTATCCAAAGCTTACCAAGCCTGCACGGCTTGGGATCGTTGGCTGAGCCGGAACAGAGACAGTCGCCAAACGGGCCTGTGCGAAGCCTTTTGTCAACATGACACCGGACACGACAACAGCCCGAGGTTCAAAGGCCTACCGCGCACATGCCCGGATCAGAACGCTGCCATGTGCCCTGACGCCGGCAAACTGCCCTACCTCGCCCCCGACTTGTCGGCCAGCGTCTATGGAGGCCGCACCGCCCTGGCAGAAATGGCCCGTCACTTAGGCCGCACCAGTGAGACTGCAATGTGGCAAGAAAAAGCGGAAGCCCTGCGACAAAAGATCCTCCAACACTGTTATGATCCAGAGGATGAATGCTTCTACGATGTCGATGCCGACGGCGCCTTCGTCAAAGTCCGCGGCGATACACTCACCCGCGTGCTGTGCGAGCATGTGGTGTCACCAGCAACCTTCGAGCGAATCTACGCGCGACATATTAAAAATCCACAAGCCTTCTGGGCCCCCTACCCCCTGCCCTCCATCGCGCTGAACGATCCGAGCTTCGTCCGCGAGCTGCCCCCCAATTCCTGGGGCGGCGCATCTCAAGCACTCACAGCCTTACGTGCACCCAGATGGTTTGAGCACTACGGTAAAAAAGAAGATCTGAATGAACTCATGCAACGCTGGGTGGAAGCACTGCTCGCCGCCCCAGAATTCATGCAGCAAATGAACCCATGGACCGGGGAATTCTCCACCTCTGCCGGTTACTCACCGGCCATGTGTGTTTTCATCGACTTCGTCGACCGCTTAAAACTACTGGATGGATAAATACGGACAATTCGCACAGATTAAACCGCTTTATTTAACAAATCCTTAACATTATAAACTTGAGATAAAAGTGTATTGGAACAAGCTGTTCACTACCTTACTATGAAAACACACCTAACTATTACCTCCCTAATTTTATCTGCGACTGTAAGCACAGCTACAGCTGCCTCTGTAAAGCTCGGCACTTCAACTGCCGACAGTCAGAACTACGGAACGTTTAGCAGTTCCCTCTTACAGTCAGTCACTTTGAATGGCGTCACCTACACGACTGACCAGCTGACCCAAATTGAGATGACCTCCTTCAAGGGGTCCAGTAGCTCAGTCTTATTGCAACAAAATGGAGCTATCGCGACCCCTACCGCGCAGCAACGTCGCGACTTTCTAGAAACTGACTGGTTCGCTGATACCGGAATCATTAATCCATCGACCGACAATAACAGCTCCGGGGCGAATTTCGTAAGCCCGGTCACTAATATTGAGGGTGCCGACATGTTCATTTACGAAATTTCGTCCAACCCAAGTAGTGCTGACAGCTTTAAAATTGAGATCAATGGCACTCAACTTACGTTTACTAGCGCCAACTATGGCGACAGTGGAGTGGATACCAACAGTGCAGATGTGCTCTCAACGAGCAGTACCCCCAGCAACCTTACAAGCCTGCTAAGTTTGGGCACTTCAGTAAGTTCTCCAAATATTGAGCAAAGCATCGTAGGCGTGGCTATCGACTTCTCCGATTTCGGAGTGGCGCTCGGCGACACCGTAAGCAGCTTCACCTTCAACAGCACCACAGCGAGTGGTTCCTCGACCTTCGACCCTGTCATCATCGCCGCTGTTCCAGAGCCACAAAGCCTCGCCTTACTCGCCGGCCTGCTCGCACTCAGCTCGATCGCAATTCGCCGCCGAGGTTAATTCAGCTCCCCTGCTCCCCAACTCGTGGGTGGCTGCCGAGCTCACTCGGAAGAGCGTGTCTCGGGCTCCGTATCGTATTGACTAGTTCACTTCATCGGCGGTGACGCCGATGAAGTGTCTAAGTAGTTCTCCGCAAGGCAGCAAATTCCTGCATATTGCATTTTTGTAGGAATAGTTTTACGCCTGCGTGCTCGCATCCACATGATGCAAAAATCCACTCAAAAACTGTTCTCATTACTACTATGTATCGCGGCCCCGACTCTAGCGAGCGCTGTGCCCACTGATCCCCGTGACGCCAATCCGGTCGAGGTCGGTAGCGCGCTGCCCCAAGCACAACTCACCTCGCCTGACGGCAACCTGCTCTCCTTACATGAAGTCGCGGGCTCCCAAAAGAGCATACTCATTTTCTACCGAGGTGCTTGGTGCCCCTATTGTACCAAACACCTAGCTGCGGTAGGTCAATATGAACAAGCCATCCTCGACAAAGGCTACCAGATCATAGCGATCTCACCCGACCAGCCAGAGCAAGCGGCAAATTATGCCGATGAAGCCGAATTCAACTACAGTATTTATTCCGATCCCGACCGATCTACAATCAAGGCATTCGGTATAGCCTTTGAAACGATCAATCGCAGAACACAAACTGCAGAAATACGTCCCGTGCCCGCCATCTATATTACAGACTCGGAAGGCCGTATCACCTTTCGCCACTTCGACGCGAACTACAAAGAGCGCCTAAGCCCCGAAGAACTAATGAATGCACTGAACTAAGTGTATTCAATAAAGACTATCGTAGCATCCGAGGTGACTCAGATGACAGAAGAAGCTTGCTATCAAACCCCTGCTGTAATCGCCACCGGAGGCAGGGCGGGACGCCCACGCTCCGACAGTTGACTTCATCGGCTTGAACGCCGGTGCCACGTTTATCCTTTCACGACATTTTCCGACGCTTGATCGAACAGCGCACTGTGCTCTTGGTTGAACTTTAAGTGTACTGTTTGTCCAATCGCAAACGCGTGCTCTGCTTGCACTTTGGCGATAAAAGAACGTCCAGTCGGAGTG